>NZ_LR734871.1:56167-221358 GCF_900010725.2 Planktothrix serta PCC 8927
TAGATGCAGAAGGAAAGGTAATTGGAGTTAATGGAATTGTTCAGTTAGGTACGAATCCTGACAAAATTGTTTCCGCCGGAATTCCGATTAATTATTTTTCAGATTGGCGAAAAACGGCGAGATTATCTTCAATTCCAACTCCCCCAAATAATTCTGCACCTATTACAACTAATCCCGATCTCAATTCTTCTCCTTCACCCTCAAACTCTTCTAATACAATAGCTGCGGTGAATAATTCTTTTACTTTAGCCACCACTTTAACGGAAGAGTCAGGAGAAATTTTAGCCTTAGCTTTATCCTATCCTTATATTATTGTTGGGAATAGTAACGGAAGCCTTTCGATTTGGAATATTACCACCAGTGGACTGACTCGAACTTTACCCGCTCATCAAGGTTCTATTCCTAGTATTACCCTGAGTCAAGATCGTAAATATTTAGTCACTGGAGGTGAAGATGGATTGATTAAAATTTGGGATTTAGCCATCGGATTAGAATCCCCTACTTTACCCTTAATTAAAACGATTTCAGCCCATAATAATCCCGTTTTAGCTGTTGCATTGAGTCCCGATGGTAAAAAAATTGCGAGTGGAAGTTGGGATAAAACAATTAAACTTTGGGATGCGGAAACAGGTCAACTTTTAAAAACTTTTATCGGACATGAACAGTTAGTCGATGCGATCGCAGTCAGTCCCGATGGTAAAATTTTAGTCAGTGGCAGTAAGGATAGTAGTATTAAACTCTGGAATATCGAAACCGGGGAATTAATTCGTACCTTAAAAGGTCATGAATTATCCGTTTTATCCCTAGCTATTAGTTCCAATGGTGAGATTTTAGCCAGTGGAAGTGCTGATGGAACTATTGCTTTATGGAAGTTAAAAACAGGTCAACCCATTCGTCGTTTAAGTGGTCATACTGATGGGGTTTGGTCAATTACAATCACCAGTGATAGTAAAACCTTAATTAGTGGAAGTTGGGATAAAACTGTGAAACTTTGGGATTTAGCAACAGGTCAATTAAAAGGAAATTTAAAAGGGCATTCTGGTTATGTCAATGCTGTTAGTATTAGTCCCGATGGTAAAACCTTAGTCAGTGGGGGATGGGATGGACAAGTAAAGGTTTGGAAGCATCCTTAATCTTAACTAAAAGCTAAATTTTCGACGGCTATAATTCTAGGTTAGGTTAAGAAACAAAACCTAACCTAAAATCTCAAAAATTAAAACAAGAAATAACGCTGCGCCATCGGTAAAACCTCCGCAGGTTCACAGGTTAATAATTGCCCATCGGCTTTGACTTGATAGGTTTCAGGATCAACATCAATTTTCGGTAAAGCATGATTTAATTTCATATCGGCTTTACTAATATTTCGAGTTCCTGAAACTGCGACACATTGTTTTTTTAACCCTAATTGTTCAGGAATTTTTGCTTCTAAAGCTGCTTGAGAAACAAATGTTAAAGACGTAGATGAAATTGCTTTTCCAAAACTCCCAAACATCGGACGACCATAGACAGGTTGAGGGGTCGGAATACTCGCATTTGCATCCCCCATTTGCGCCCAAGCAATTAACCCGCCTTTAATGACTAATTCCGGTTTAACTCCAAAAAAAGCGGGTTTCCATAAACATAAATCCGCTAATTTTCCTTCAGAAATTGACCCCACATAATTAGCAATTCCATGAGTAATAGCCGGATTAATAGTATATTTAGCAATATAGCGTTTTACCCGAAAATTATCATGGGTTGCTTGAGTGTTTTCAGGGTCAGTTAATATCCCCCGTTGCACTTTCATTTTATGGGCGGTTTGCCACGTTCTAATAATCGTTTCTCCCACCCGTCCCATCGCTTGAGAATCAGAAGCAATCATACTAAATGCCCCTAAATCATGCAAAATATCTTCGGCGGCAATGGTTTCTCGACGAATTCGAGATTCAGCAAAAGCAACATCCTCTGGAATATTGCGATCTAAATGATGGCAAACCATCAACATATCCAGATGTTCTTCTAAGGTATTCATCGTATAGGGACGAGTGGGATTTGTAGAAGAAGGTAAGACATTTTTCTGACCACAAACCTTAATAATATCGGGTGCATGACCGCCTCCAGCCCCTTCGGTATGATAGGTATGAATTACCCGATTTTTAAACGCTTCAATGGTCGTTTCTACAAATCCAGCTTCGTTTAAAGTATCCGTATGAATGGCAACTTGAATATCATATTCATCGGCAACTTTTAAACAAGTATCAATTGCTGCTGGCGTAGTTCCCCAATCTTCATGTAGTTTTAAACCCATCGCCCCCGCCACAATTTGTTCCACTAAACCTTGGGGTTGACTACTATTTCCTTTGCCTAAAAATCCTAAATTCATCGGAAAAGCTTCCGCCGCTTCTAACATCCGATAAATATTCCACGCCCCCGGAGTACAAGTGGTGGCATTTGTTCCCGTGGCGGGGCCAGTTCCACCCCCGATCATTGTCGTAATTCCTGATGCAATGGCAGTCTCTATTTGTTGAGGACAAATAAAGTGAATATGGCTATCAATTCCCCCGGCGGTGAGGATCATTCCTTCCCCTGCGATCGCTTCTGTGGCAGGGCCGATAATAATATCAATATGATCTTGAATATAGGGATTTCCTGCTTTGCCAATCTTATAAATTTTTCCATCTTTTATCCCCACATCTGCTTTAACTATCCCCCACCAATCTATAATTAAAGCATTCGTAATCACTAAATCAACAGCCCCATCCTCACGAGAAATCGGAGACTGTCCCATCCCATCCCGAATCACTTTTCCGCCCCCAAATTTTACCTCATCCCCATAGGTTGTATAGTCCCTTTCCACTTCAATAATTAATTCCGTATCCGCTAACCGAATGCGATCGCCCACCGTCGGCCCAAAGGTTTCTGCATACGCTTGTCGATCCATTTTATAACTCATAAGTCTTCCTGGGGTAATGATAAGTTTTCTAGGAATTCAACGAAGGGTTTAAAGCATTGAGGACATCTTTCAGCAATATCCTGATAATTAGCTTGTCCTAAAATCAACGCTGAATCAACTGTTTTTTGATAGGTTTTATTATACGCTTTAAATAATCTTTCAACAATTCTACTCGGTGGCTGATCATGATTTTGCTCTTCTACGGGAATTGTCCAAGAAATCAAGAAGTTCTGCTCCTTTTTCAAGCCTAGACGGTTTCTGAGTTGATTTTCCGAGGCTAACACTAAGGCTTCTAGGTCATGTTTGTAGCAAAAGACTTTAAACCTTTGTTTTAATCGATGATCTTCTATTGCTTTTTTTGTTAATTCCTGTTCAAATTGATTAATAATTCCTTCCTTAAGTTCATCATAAGTTGTATGGGGAAACCCTATATTTTTAGGATATAAATCGGGAATAACAACAACAATTGCTTGGCAATCATTCTGTAAGATAGAAATCGCTTTTTTAGGAATCACTTCTAAAAGTTCTTTTTTAGCATTTCCACCTCTTTGATTATCACTACCTTTGGCTGCAAAGAATTCAATTTTAATTCCTTGGATTTCCTGATTGTCAATTAAATCTTTTAACAGGGATTCCATTGCTAATTTATCTGACTTTCCTTCTACATAAACAATCACCTTCATATCAGTTGCTCCAATTCATCAGAACGATGTAATTTTTCAATTTCATCGGTTCCAAAATCTTCTAAAATATCGGTTAATACCTTAAAATTACTAGGCTTTATAAATTTTGCTTCTCCCTGTTCTTTACGCATCACGGCAATTTTAGATAAATCAAACTGACTTAGGAAATAGGAAGAATGGGTTGCTAACAAAATTTGAGTCCGTTCTGATGCTTTCTCAAACAGTCCTGCTAAAATAGATAATGTCCGGGGATGTACTCCTTGATCCGGTTCATCAATACAGATTAAACTGGGAGGATTAGGATGTAAACAAAGGCAAACCCAGCAAATCAAACGTAAAATTCCATCGGATAAATCCGCTAAACTAATAGTTTCATCAACTCCCTTTTCTTGCCAAAATGCAATAACCTCGCCAGGGCCACCTCGCGCTTTTACCATTAAATTTTTAAACCCTGGAATCATTAATCTTAAAAACAACTGCAATTCATTAAAAATTTCTTGATGTTCTGTTTGTAAATAAAATAAAACAGAACTTAAATTTCCTGCATCTTCATGAAGAATCGGTTCCTGCTCAATTAACACTGATTTACGGATTTTTTGATTAGCAATATTAAAAGAGCTATAAAATCTCCAATTCTGAATATATTCTCTCAAATCGAATAATAATTCTAAACGTGGATTAGTGATTGTACTTAAAGCTAGTTGATTGCGTTTAGATTGAATATCCTGCTCAATTATTGTGTTTTCAAACCTCCCCGTATCTGGATTTTGAACTTGTCCTTGATTCCCTTGAATATCCATGAAAATATAAGGGTTTTTATATTGATCGCTATAGGGTTTAGAGGAAACAACTTTTTCATAGGTAATTTGTGTTTTCCCCACAGGGCCCATTAGTTCACCTTGATAGAGCATAGAAACAGGTCTATTGATATCAATTTCTAAGTTCCATGTAAACTTTTCTGGCCCGGTCAGATGAAAAATTTGTTGACCGATTGATCCCTCTATAATTTCAGTGGGTATCTCTCGATACATACCATCTCGGAGAAATTTCAAAAATTCAAACAAACTGGATTTTCCAGCCCCATTAGCACCTACAATCACTTCCAAAGATTGAAAGTTAGCTTGAAAATCTTTAAAAGGACGATACCCTTTAATGTTAATCGATAATAATCTCATAATCAAGATTTCCTGAGACAATCAATCATACAACTTTCACTCATCTATTCTACTTTTTTTTACTTTTTTTGGTTTTATCTTTCTCTTTCTTAGATTTTTTCTCGGAGGGTTCTGATGGAATAGCTTCTAGTTGACCTTCCACTAACCCATTAAACCCATATATTTCTCGACTTCCAGCCATTGTCACTAACTCAACTTCCTGTTCATCTCCGGGTTCAAATCTAACCGCAGTTCCAGCCGGAATATTTAACCGCATTCCTTTGGTTTTTTCTCGTTTAAATTTCAGGGCTTCATTAACTTCATAAAAGTGATAATGTGAGCCAATTTGAATTGGGCGATCGCCTGTATTCCCCACTTTAACCTTTAAAGTCGGACGACCCACATTGAGTTCAATTTCACCTGCTTTAACAATCAGTTCACCTGGAATCATTTGTTTTGTCCTCTGATGATGATTAACATTCCTAATCGAATCATTATTATACAAGAATTATATCCCATTGAAAACATCCCTTGATATCATTATCTAGGATTAGTCCTCAATTAGCAAGAATATAGGGATAAAAATAGATTGACAGCAAGATTTTATTGATTTACAATATAAATTAGCTATGGTATCAATACTAACATTTTTTAAAAGAATGAATGCTCAACAGTTAGAAAAACAACTCAATAATTTAAAACCTGCTGAAAAACTGCAATTGATTCAAACCCTGGCTCAAAATTTAAGTGATGATTTTTTACCCAAAGAAACCTCTGAACCTGACTCAATTGCTAATGTGGGGCGTGTTCCTATTCCGGTTTGGAAATTAGTCGGTTATCGCCGTTTAGGTTGGAGTGATTTACAAATCTTAGAAAACTTTCCGCATTTACAAGCTGAAGATTTACAAACCGCTTGGAACTATGCAGAAAGTTACCCAAATCAGATCAATCAAGACTTAGAAGTCTATCAACAGAATCAACCTTTATCCGTGAATGATTCCCCTTGGGATGAACTTATAAACTTGATTGATCGTTGTACTGTTGATACCTGAATTACAGATTTAGCTGAACAATATGATCATTAATAAGCCTTACTTGTCATTTTGAAAGTAGCGAAGTGCTTAAGTGTAATGTTTTGTATCCTGTAATAATTAATTATTTAAAAATCAGTGAAAACACGCATGACAAGTTTTGTAAACTATGCTTATAATAGTCGAGGACGTTACAATACTATCTTAAAAACTATGATAGAAGCATTAAATATAACTATGTTTTCACACATTATAGGGATTTTTCCAATTATCTTCGGTGGATTGGGAAGTTGCTCTAATCCTAATCCTGTACAGTGGTTGCTCATTATTTCATTAATTGGTGCTTCTGGCCTATTAGCTGTTGCTAGTAGCTCTGCATTTGTAGCTGTAGCTGCTACAATGATTCCTATGATTATCGCAGGTGAAACTATTGCAGACATATTAACAGCAATTACAGGTAGTGTTGCTGTATCAGCAGGAGGGTTAGAAATTTTAACTGGATTGGTTTTGACTATAAAAAATATGCTAGGTTGCTAAGTCAGACAAGAATTAAATTTTATACCCAAAAGTTTATTAATCAATCAAAGTAGGTGCGTGCGGCTTCGCCTTACGCACCCTACTTGAAATAGAGGATATCAAGCCTAAAATTTGTTCAATTAGTCTTTTTCATTAGTGGCTGACCAAATCAGCGCTATAAACCATCCGATAACTGTCCATCCTAAAAAGATGTTGAGCAAAAATATCGCGGTTGTATTTCTTTTGGACTTAAACAGAGCAATAATCCAGGGAAGAAAATACAATACTAAGGAAACTCCCACAGTTATAAGTTGTTCTGTACTCGTCATGTTCTCAATATCGTTCATCAATCGCTCCTAAAACAAAAGTTTAACTTATGCTAAAACAATAATATATTATTTTTTTTTATAGCCAAGCAAGTTTTTGTAGGGTGCGTAAGCACAGCGCACGCACCAAAAATTTGTTAATTAATAAAAGTCGGTGCGTGTGGCGAATTTTCAGTTATTGAATTTACCCATAAATTAATTCCGCCTGACGCACCCTACGAGTTTTTTAAGGATGCGATCGCGTAGCCCCTACAATTCTAATAATTTTTTGTTCCAATCGTTTGTTTTTCATTTTCTAAATGAGCAGTTGCTATTAAATGATTTAATTCCTCTATCGCCATTAAAACCACACTTTCCCCTTCGGGACGATTAATAACAATAATATCTCGATTCGCCACAACTTGCTCACATAATTGAGTGATATTTTCCCTAGCATCTTCCCAAGAAATTTGATTAAATTTCATCAGATTTAGCTTTAGTTTCTCCTCTAATTTAGCCGGATCAGTAAAAACTTGATGGAAATGACTACTAAAATAAACTACTTCATAATTAGGGTATAATTCCTGATTTAACTGTTTCCATAAACTTAATCCTTCCCATTCAAAACGTTCTACTTCTTCCGGTGTAACTTCAGGAGAATCAGAAGGATCAGCTAAGTTTAATCGAGCTTCAAAAGCATCAGCCCAATTATACAAACGTTGAATGGTTTCTTGAGTTAAAGGTAAAGATTCTGGATCTAAATCACCCACTTGATCAGGTTCATTCCACCATAAGGGATAACATCCATAATCTGTCATTAGTCTAATTTTTTTAGGCATATAATTCAACCTCTATAAAGATTATTTTGGTTTTGTTCTCGGATTTGCCCCTACAATATATCCATTATTACCTATTGTAACTGCAATATATTTAATCTCACCCTTATGAATAAATTGATAAACTGGACGGGGGTTAACAGTGTCCCTACCTTGGAAACTAACAATGCTTCCTTTGGTAATTGCTCCCATAACAACATCAACAATTTCATCTGCATTAATTCCTATTCTAGCAAATTGATCGGCTTTCGCTAAAATATGCTGTAAACCTCGGTTTTCATCTCCCGTTTCTAAGAATACAATTTGATCATCCGCACATTTAGTGATTCTTACAATCTTTTCAGGATTATGCTTGATTTCTCTGGCTTGAAGTTCTGCAATTAAGGCAGATCTTTCAGTTTCATAATCTGGCGTTTGAGTCAAGGGCTTACCTACTATAATGTTAAAAATATACAAGAACATTATAACCGATTAAAAAGCACCCTCAAACTTTTATTAATCAATCAAAGTAAAGTAGTAGTAGGGTGCGTAAGCACAGCGCACGCACCAAAAGTTTATTAATCAATCAAAGTAAAGTAGTAGTAGGGTGCGTAAGCACAGCGCACGCACCAAAAGTTTATTAATCAAAGTAAAGTAGTAGTAGAGTGCGTAAGCACAGCGCACGCACCAAAAGTTTATTAATCAATCAAAGTCGGTGCGTGCGGCTTCGCCTTACGCACCCTACAATTAGGCTCCGACGGCTTCTTTGGCCGCATACATCACTTCTAACGAAATTTCGTTTAAACCTCGTTCACGGGCAAATTTTTCGGTATTGCGTTTAACTTTACCCCGAACAAACCCAGGAATTTTATTCAGTTCGGCTTGGGCTTCTTTTGTCCAATTCAAATCAGATCCCGCAGAAATTCCTTTGGTAATCACTTCTTTGGTATCGTGTCCGCCAAAGATTTCTAAGAGGTGATCTTCCATTCCCAAGGTAAACGAATTATAGATTAAATCCGTCAGTTGATTCGTTCCTTCATAGCCTAAAAAGGGTTTATAACCGATGGGGAAATTCTGAATATGAATGGGGGATGCAATCACACCGCAGGGAATATCTAAACGTTTCCCAACGTGGCGTTCCATTTGAGTTCCAAAAATAGCAGAAGGTTCAATTCGAGCAATCATATCTCCGATTTGAGCGTTATCTTCACTAATCAGAACTTCATCGCAATATTCACTCACTTGTTCTTTAAACCAATCGCCATCATATTTGCAATAGGTTCCGGCACAAACGACATGAATTCCCATTTCCCGCGCCAGAATTTTTGTCATTGCGGCAGCATGGGTATTATCCCCAAAGACAACGGCTTTTTTTCCGGTTAAATTCTGACAGTCAATGGAACGGGAAAACCAAGCGGCTTGAGATACATACAGGGTTTGATTATCAATATATTCGCTATAATCAACATCAGCCCCTTGAGCATTAATCACTTGTTGAATTTTGCGAATACAACGGGCTGTTTCCACGACTCCCATCGGCGTAATATCAACACAAGGCGTGCCGAATTCTTCTTCTAAATACTTTGCCGCCATTAACCCTAATTCTCGATAGGGAACTAGGTTAAACCAAGCGCGAGGCAGGTTTTTTAAGTTGTGAACTGATGCTCCTTCGGGAATCACTTCATTAATTTCAATCCCTAAATCTACCATTAACCGTTTTAACTCGGTACAGTCATGATGGTTATGGAAACCGAGGGTAGAGATTCCAATAATATTAACGGAAGGTTTTTCGGTTTTGCCTTCAGGAATATCGCCTTTTTTCTTGGCTTTTTCCAGATAAAACTGAACGATTTGTTGTAACGTCCGGTCAGCGGCTTGCAGTTCATTGAAGCGATAATGATTAACGTCGGCTAACATAACATCGCCTTTAGAATCCAGTTGAGCGCGTTCAACAAAATTGTGTAAATCTTCTTGTAAAATACTAGAAGTACAGGTAGGAGTTAATACAATTAAATCGGGGTGTTCTTCTTGATCTTTTCTAACAATATTATCAACCACTTTTTCTTGAGAACCCCGTGCTAAAACGTTGCGATCTACAACACTCGCAGTAACGGGTGTATAGTCCCGTTCCCGTTCTAACATAGACCGCATCACGTTGAAGTAATCATCTCCTAAAGGGGCGTGCATGATGGCGTGAACGTTTTTGAAAGAACTCGCAATCCGAAGAGTGCCAATATGGGCAGGGCCAGCATACATCCAATAAGCCAATTTCATAGCGTGATTCTCCGTTGATGGGTGATTAGGATAGGCTTGTTTATGTTCTCAGAAATTGTGCTGATCGTGAGTCGTATTTATACTCAGCGATCGCATCCAGAAACCGGGTTTCTCAGCCCTAAATCTTGATTTTAGACCCTAGGGGAGAACTAGAAACTCGGTTTCTTAAATCTATATCAGCATTTATTTTGACACTAAAACAATAATAATGTTGTTTAATTGCAATGATTCTTAAATTTTGAGCAATATTTTGTTAAATTCTATCTAAATGTTAAGTTAAATCCCAAAGACTTGACATAAAATTACAAATATGATCTGAGTTATTTCTATATGAGGGAAAAATGCGAACATCAGAAGATTGGGAATGGTTAGCGGCGAGTTCTGAATATTTAGCGGCGATCGCAGTTCAAGAGTTATTAGAGGAAAAAAAATTAATGGAAGCAACAGAAGGGTTAGCGGTTTTAATTGAATCTATAGGAAAATCTAAGAAATTAGCCTTAAAAAGTCAATTAACCCGGTTAATGATGCACATTATTAAATGGAAATGTCAACCAGAAAAACGGACTCCCAGTTGGGAAACTACGATTATTTCCGCCAGAGATGAAATTGCCGATATTCAGGAAGAAGTTCCTAGTTTAAATCGAAATTACCTAGAATCAATTTGGGAAACTTCTTTTAAAAAAGCAGTCAGACAAGCGGAAAGTGAAATGAGCAAAAGATGTCAATTAATATCTTTATCTTGGCAAGAAGTGTTTGAACAAGAATATACTTTATTTGATGACCATTAAATTCAGGAGTAATTATGCGAACATCAGAAGATTGGGAATGGTTAGCAGCGAGTTCTGAATATTTAGCAGCGATCGCAGTTCAAGAGTTATTAGAGGAAAAAAAATTAATGGAAGCAACAGAAGGGTTAGCGGTTTTAATTGAATCTATGGGAAAATCTAAGAAATTAGCTTTAAAAAGTCAATTAACTCGGTTAATGATGCACGTTATTAAATGGAAATGTCAACCGGAAAAACGGACTGGGAGTTGGGCTGTTAGCATTCGTTCAGCCCGTCAAGAAATTGCTGATATTCAAGAAGAAGTTCCCAGTTTAAATCGAAATTTTATTGAGTCAATTTGGGAACAATGTTTTAAACGATCAATTAAAGATGCTGAGGATGAAATGGGTAAAAAATGCTCGTTAATCTCTTTATCTTGGCAAGAAGTATTTGAAGACGAATATAGTTTATTTGATTATAATTAAGGAGAAGGGGTTTATGTCAACTCAAATGGATTGGCAAGATCTAGCCATGAGTTCTCATTATCTGACGGCTTTGGAAGTTAAAAACTGTTTAAAACAGGGAAATATTATGGAAGCTACAACAGGGTTAGAAGCGTTAATTGAAGCAATGGGACGATCTGATAAACGAGCATTAAGAAGTCAGTTAATTCGGTTAATGGCTCATGTTATTAAGTGGAAATGTCAACCCAAAAAAAGGAATTCTAGTTGGTCAACAACAATTTTATCAGCCCGGAATGAAATTGAAGCAATTCAGGAAGATACACCCAGTTTAAACCAAAATACTATTGATTCAATTTGGGATAAATGTTTTGAAAAAGCGGTTAAAGAAGCGGAAACAGAAATGAATCAAAAATGCTCATTAATCTGTTTATCTTGGCAAGAAGTATTTGAAGAAAAATACAGTTTGTTTGATGAAAATTAACCGTGTAGGGTGCGTAAGCGAAGCGCACGCACAAAATCAACAAAATTGAAAGCAAAAACCTAATAATTTTTAATACTAATTAAGGCGGGTTACATCGCACAAAATCAACAAAATTGAAAGCAAAAAACCTAATAATTTTAATGCTAATTAAGGCGAGTTACATCGCACCAAATCAACAAAATTGAAAGCAAAAATTCTGAGGATTTTGAAGGCTAATTAATGGGACGGGTATCCCCAGGGCTGTTTCAAAGTCGGATCTAAAATGCGATCGCTGCTCAGAAGAAAGGGCGGGTTTAGGGAGATAATTACTGATCATTAAAGCTTGTCTCGGAACCCGCCCCTACGGTTTAATTGTGGATTATTGCTCAGATGCGATCGCTAAACCTTTGATCTGGGGCAAGTTTTAGACAACATTTAAACAGAAAATATCAAAACTGTTGAAATCATTCTCCTTTTCTTTACAGAGAAAGGCTTTTAGAGTTTAGCGATGCCGCAAGGCGGCGGCTACGCCATCGCATTTTAGATCCGACTTTGAAATAGCCCTGCGGGTATCCCAGCAAATAAACTTAATTTAAAGCAAAAATTCTGAGGATTTTGAAGGGTAATTAATGGTGCGTGCGCTGCGCTTACGCACCCTACGGGGATTTCCTGAATGTAGGGTGTAAAAAGTATTTTATGATCCAAATTTTTGCAGAAAGCTTGACACGAGTGGATTATAAGCGGGCGTTATCACCCTAAGTACAGGAGAGCCTAAATAATGCTCGATAAACTGGTTCATTTCGTTCTAAAGTTGACTGTTCTCGTTCTGTGAGAACCGGAAGGGGATTTTCAGCTAACCAGTCTTTTTCAGTGCGATAAAACGCCGAATGTTCAGCAAAGCGATCGCACATTTCTCTAGCCACTTCTTCAACATCCGACTGTACAAATACTTCTCCCCCTTCCCCTAAATAACGAGCTAAATTATTTACTAATTTCGGTTGAACGACTCGCCGCTTTTGATGCCGTTTTTTAAACCAAGGATCAGGAAATTGAATACTCACCCGTTTTAAAACTCCAGAGGGTAAGGATTCTAAAATCGGTTCAATTGAAGTATTAGCATTACAAAATAAATAATGTAAATTGGTTAATCCTTGTTGATCTCGTAAAATATTGGCTTCATCTACTAAGGTTTCTCGAATTTCTAAGCCTAAAAAATTCCCTTGGGGTTGTAATTGAGCACATTGCCATAAAAATCGACCTTTCCCGCAGCCAATATCTAAATGAAGGGGTTGATGCAAATTAACATAAATCTTAGACCAGTCGGGAGGAATAACCGGGGTTTGATATTTTTGTCCCAAAGGATTAACGTGTTGACGAACTCGAACGCGAACCATAAATTAATTACTGAAAAATGAACAAAATCGTTTAATTGAATTGGGAATACAGCAATTCTTGATGAACTTTTGCACGATCCACTAAAAACTCAATTTTTCCCTTTGATAAGGGATCATCATTAGCATAACAATCGATCCAAGTTTTACTGATAACATTCGGATCATTCGGGAGTTGATCAATTTCCCATCCGGGTAATTCTAATTCTTCCATTAAACGGCTAACTTTAGGATCATAACTCAGCGCAAAACAGCGACATTCTTCCGTTGCTGCCATAATTAAACTATGAAATCGCATCCCAATGACGAATTCAACTCCCCGAAATACACCTTTTAATTCTCGCGGATCTTCTAAGATTAAAACCTGACTATTTCCAGGTAGGGCTTGATGGAGAATTTGAGCGATCGCTAAGTCTTGAACAGGTTGAAACGGAATCAATAAAATAAACGTCTGGGTTGCTTTTTGAAACGACACTAACGCCCGAACAATTAACGATAACCGTTCTGCTGTAAGTTGGGGATGGGGTCGCAACGTTAAGGCCACTCTGGGGGCGGGTAAATCCCACAACCGATCTACAGGTCGAGAGTCCAAGGCCCAAACCGGATCGGGAGCGAGGGTAAAGGGAATATTCCAGTCAGACAATAATCTGGCTGAACCCGAATCCCGCACACTGACGACATTACAGCGAGAAAAGGTTTTTTTTGCCAACCCTTGAGAAATAGAACGGTTCAAGGGGCCAATACCCTGCGCCCAAGCGATCGTTTTGAGTCCCATCTGTTGCGCCAATCCCATCAATCCCCCATAATAAAAAGGACTGATGGCGCTGGTGACATCTTGCATTAGGCTGCCTCCTCCCCAAATCAAGCCATCGGCGCGACGGAGGGCGTTGAGGACTTGTAGGCCATTCATGCGATCGCAGACTTCCACCTGATAATGATTTTGGGTTTGGGTCGGATTTCCAGACAGGACAATGGGTTCAACGGTAGGCGGTAGCATTTGCAACAGCGATGCTAACAAGGCTTCATCCCCACCATTGCCTTTTCCATAATATCCACTACAAATCACCCGTTGCATGGCTTACCGTCCCTCCCCCGATTCCCCTTTTTAACTCGACATCTAACTTTATATGAGATTGCACACTGATTAAATTAACATAAATATCGGACTGAAATCTTAATTAACTTCCTGTTATCGATTGTCAAATTATGCACGCTTTATCGATTCCGACTTGGATCATTCATATTTCGAGTGTGATTGAATGGATCGCCGCGATTTGGTTTATCTGGATTTATGGAGAACTGACTCAAAATCGAGCTTGGTGGGTTCTTTCCTTTGCCATGTTACCGTCTTTAGTCAGCGCTATGTGTGCCTGTACCTGGCATTATTTTGATAATCCGGCATCCTTAGAATGGTTAGTAATGCTACAAGCAACCATGACCGTTGTAGGAAATACTACCCTTTGTGTGGCGGCGTGGTGGATTTGGCGCAATGCAAATTCAGTTAAAAATATAGGCAAATAGTCTATATTTAGCTTGATTCTAAATCAATCCTGTATTCCCTCTAATTGTTGATCAATGATGTTATCAAAAGACACCTTATTTGCTGTTTCTCTGTTTCCCTATTTAGGGTTTTTGTGGTTCTTAACTCGTTCGGGACAAATGCCTCGTTTAGCGTTAATTGGATTCTATGGAACCTTAGTGTTTGTTGCGATTACAATTCCAGCCGGAATTTATGCAAAAGTTGTTTTGGGGGAAGCTTTAGCCAATGTTGATTGGTTACATGGTGGCGCTGAGGTTTTTTTAACCCTGTCTAATATTTTACTGGTTTTAGGCTTTCGTCAAGCGGTGATTGAAAAACAATCCTCCCAGCAATAACCAATATGGGTTCTTACAAAACTAAAACTCACCAAACCGTTGTTTTAATTCTTAGTGCCATCTTAAGTTTATCTTTATTTGGCATTATGGTTTATCTGTTTGTTAATCCTAAAAATGGTTTAATTCCCTTAGTTTTTTCAGGAAATAAAAACCCGATGAACCGTTTAGAGGCAAATTCTCTGACCATTGGAATATTAGGAAAACCAGAGGATTATACCCCATTAGTTGAATATTTAAAACAACAGTTTGGTGATCAGGTAACGATTACTATTGATGGCAACTTACAAACATCTTACCAGGAGGCAAAAAACAAACTAGCGGATCAAAAATGGGATATTGTCTTTACTCTTTCCCCGATGATTTCTGTGGCGGCTAAAGATAACAGATATGATTGGGTTGCGCGAATGTTTCCCCAATCTTCTCCCTATTATCAATCGGCATTATTTGTTAGAGATAATAGTCCAATTCAGTCTATTTCTGATTTTAAAAATACCACCGTTATTGCTTTAGGAGATTTTAATTCCGCCTCTAGTTTTTATATGCCTACTTATGATTTATTTGGCAAATCTCTCCAGGTAACAATGGGACATCGAGGAGAAATGATTCAAGAATTAGTGAAAAGTGGAAAAGCGGATGTTGGTGCTGCTGCTTATGAAGCGGTTAAAAACGATCCGAGTTTTAGGATTATTCATATTAGCAGAAATATTCCAGGTTCAGGCGTATATCTGTCTCCTAATTTGTCAGATAATGATCAAAAAGCGATTACCCAAGCGTTAGTTAATGCACCTGAAAAAATTCAAAAAACAGCGAATTATGGTATAGATAAAGAACCCGATTTTTCTTACTTTATCCAAATCAGTCAGAAAGCAGAAGAAGTCTTAAAATGTGCTGATTTTACTCGAAATCCCGTTAATTTTTTCTGTTCTCAAGCAACAACTACGAGTCGAAGTCCTCTAACAACAACCTTCACTGAAATTGTAGGAACTGTTAATGGTTTAACTAAAGTAGAAAATCAAATGACTCGATTAACATTACAAGCAAAAGATCAAAGGATTTATTATGTTTTCCTCACCCCTGGGATTTTGAATCAAATTCCTAATGCGGGAAGTGGGTTAAATTTACAAAATAAAACCCTGAGCATTACAGGCGTTATTCCTCAAAAGCAACCCCATAAAATTGATAAACTTGTGATTACTGATTCTAAGCAAATCAAGGTTTTAAACTAACTAAAGCCTAATTTCTAAAAGTATTAATAAAATTAATTCCCCAAATCAAACCAGAGGAGGTTAACTATTATTTTAAAATTGTTCTTAACAGGTTTATTACCTATTGTTCTCTCTCCTGAAACCTATTATCCACCCATCATCTGTTTTTCTTTAGGAGAAAGCCAAATCATTACAGTTAACATTATCCCCGATTTTTCCCTTCCTAAAATTCCTCAAATTACCCCTCCTAAAATAGACCTTGACCAATGTAATGAAATTCCTGATGGCTATGGAATTCCTGGGTTTCGACCTGGTATTGATAAAAATAAAGTCTTTCAGATGTTTGGGACTCCCACCGGAACAACAACAGGATATTGGCCTAATACCCAAGCTGTGTTTTATGATTTAGTTCCCAACCGTGTTAGTGTCGGCTTTTTATTTGATCAAAAATCAGGAAAATTACGACAAACTGAAGCCGCTTTTTCTCAAGAAGTTGATTTTCAAACGATTTTATTCACCCTTAATAGTATGTCCGGTTGTCGCTTAAACCCCAGCTTAGAAGCGGGGTTAAAAAGCGTTCATAACCGTCAAAGCCAGTATTATTTATTTGGAGTTGATTCTCTCAAAGGTATTATTGAACGCGATCAATCTGATCGAATTTATATTGGAATTTGGGAAGCGGATTTACATTAACTCGCTTAACCCAAAAGCTAAATTATCCTTAAGATTTGGATTAATTTTAATTTGATCAGCTAATCTAATAAAATCCGTTAAAACTGTCGGTACTAATCCCTAAATCCGATGAGTTATTGTCTAAATCCCTATTGTCGAGCACCTCAAAATCCTTCAGGGATAAACGTTTGTCAAACCTGTGGTACTACGTTAGTTTTAAAAGAACGTTATCGTGCTGTACAGGAACTTGGAGGAGGAGGTATGAGTCGCACCTTTTTAGCCGTTGATTTAGATCGGTTCAATACCTCCTGCATTATTAAACAATTTTCGCCTCAATCTCATAAAACTTCCCTAATTCAACAAGCCATTGAACGCTTTAATCAAGAAGCATTACGCTTGAAAGAATTAGGATCTCATCCTCAAATTCCCGGCTTATATGCCTATTTTGAACAAGAACAACACCTCTATTTAATTGAAGAATGGGTAGAAGGGAAAAATTTACTCCAAGAATTAAATGAAAACGGCGCGTTTAGTGAAGATAAAATTATTCAACTCTTACAAGATATTTTACTGATTTTACAATTTATTCATCAACATCAAATCATTCATCGAGATATTAAACCCGATAATATTATTAGAAGAAAAACAGATAAAAAATTAGTTTTAATCGATTTTGGAATTGCCAAACATAGCCTCAATTTAGTTCAACCCCACACAGGAACCTTAGCAGGAACGATTGGTTATGCACCGTTAGAACAAATGCGAGGAGGAAAAGCCTATCCAGCGAGTGATTTATATAGTTTAGGGATGACTTGTATTCATTTACTCACTCAAATTCCTCCTAATCAATTATTTGATCCTTTTAGTGGGGAATTAATTTGGCGATCGCATCTCCCTGACCTCAATCAAAACTTAAGTCTTCAATTAAACCAAATATTAGATAAATTACTCAAAGATTTAGTCAAAGAACGTTATCAAACTGTTGAGGAAGTTTTACAAGATTTAGAACCCAATCAACAGCAACCTATAACTCCACTTCAGATTAACACAGCCATCCCGCCACCTTCCCCTTTAAATATTATCGTAGCGACTGAACTACAAGCTATTACTTCCCACCGCTTTGATCAAAAGCATCTATTTTTTACTGCTAACCCGATATCCTTCTCATCCCATAATTCCTTATTAAAAGAGCAAAATTCTGTCTTACCTTATGCTGTCAATTCTAGCTTGATAGCGACTCTAAACCCTCCCTTATTTCCCGATAAATTTATCCCAAAAACTGAAATTAAATTCAAACCCCTATTTCCCATTTCCTCAACTCCCTCTCATCTTTCCCTAGAATGTATTAATAGTTTATCCGGTCATCAAGATACCATTCAAGCCTTAACAATTGGCCCCAATGGATATATTTTAGTCAGTGGAAGTCAGGATAAAACCTTAATAATATGGAATTTAAAAACCGGACAATTATTATATCGATTAAGGGGTCATGAAGCTGCCATTTGTGCTGTTGCTATTAGTCCTAATGGTCGTAAATTAGTCAGTGGCAGTTTAGATCGAACTTTAATTTCATGGAATTTAGATAAAAGAGCGATCGCCGACCGTTTTTTTAGTCATTCAGGTTCCCCCTATAGTCATCGGGATGGTGCTGTTTATGCCGTTGCTTATAGTCCCGACGGTTGTATTATTGCCAGTGGTAGTGAAGACCATAGTATTAAACTTTGGAATCAAAGAAACGGCGAATTACTTTATCGTTGTTCTGAACATTTAGAGGGAGTTTTATCGGTTCAATTTATCAATAATTCTATTCTAAATCAATCTTTAGGAAATGTCAATAATATTCATGCTTATCATCATTTTTTTGTCAGTGGAAGTAGCGATGGAAAGATTAAAATTTGGCAATTTAATCGTTTAAAAAGTCTACAAACCTTAACGGGACATTTAGATCAAGTTTCTTCAATTTTTGTGAGTCCAACTCAACCTTTATTAGTCAGTGGAAGTGCTGATCATACCGTCAAATTGTGGGATTTGAACACCGGAGAATTAATCAAAACCTTAACCCAACATTCCGATCGGGTTTCATCAGTTGCCATTAGTCCCGATGGTAAATGGTTAGCGAGTAGCAGTGGCGATGGTACAATTTATCTTTGGGATATCAGTCAACCTCACCACTTAGGAATTTTATCCCATCGTTTAGAGGGATATCCTCCGATTATTTTCAGTCCTGATAATCAACGGTTTATTTGTTGTGGAGAAGATGCTCAAATTAAGGTCTGGAAATTCAAGGTTTGACAGGAAGGAAAGCAATTTTTTAGGTGTGCTGAGATCTAACGCTGAATATTTAGGATAAAATAGGAAACGAAATTAATCGGAGTATTGATCAGATGGGATATTCAATTGACGTTCATCAATCTAACTTTGAGCAGGAAGTTGTTAAAATTTCCTATGAAAAGCCTGTATTAGTAGACTTTTATGCAACTTGGTGTGGCCCTTGCAAAATTTTAAAACCGATTTTAGAAAAATTGGTAACAGAATATGATTTTATTTTAGCGAAAGTTGATATTGATCAAAATCCCGAATTAGCGAGTCAATATCAAGTTGAAGGAGTACCCGATGTGAGAATTGTTGATCAAGGGGAAATACAGCCGGGTTTTGTAGGAGCATTAACGGAAGCACAAATTCGGCAAACTCTCAGTCAACTGAATTTAAAATCTAATTTTGACCAGAGTTTGGAAGGGGTAAAAATTGCGATCGCTCAAAAGAATTTCCCCGAAGCAAAACAATTATTTGATCAATTATTTTCTCAATATCCTGATCGTCCTGAAGTGGTTTTAGAAGCAGCTAATTTTTTAATCGCTCTTAACCAACTTGAAAACGCCGAAAAACTGTTAAAGACAATTGGAGAAGATCAGCGAGACTTTTTTCAAAAAGCTCAAGCTTTGAAACAATTAATCCAATTCAAAAAAGATGCTATTACTTTGGGGGATAGCGAATTGGAACAGAATTATGCAAAAGCTTGTCAATTCACTTTAGCTGAAGAATACCCAGAGGCTTTATCTTTATTTTTAGAGATTGTAAAAACGAATCGTAAGTTTAAAGAAGATGGAGCCAGAAAAGCGATGTTGACTATTTTTAACTTACTAGGAGATGAACATCCCCTCACTAAAGAATATCGCAAACAATTGATGTTACAATTATATTAAGGGAGAGGGAACAGGGAACAGGGAACAGGGAACAGGGAACAGGGAACAGAAAAGAAGCCGTTTGATTTTTTTTGATTAAATAAACGTTAATTTAAAGGCTTCTGAATAGATTATTTAAAAAAAAAATTAATACATTTATGACAAATGCTTTACTGATTTTAGGGGAATTAAGCGATCGGGATATAGACTGGATGGTTACAGAAGGTAAACGAAAAACCATTCAAGCTGGTGCAATTCTGATCGAAGAAGATCAACCCTTAGATGCTCTATATATTGTGTTGAGTGGAACTCTAAGTGTTTCCGTGGCTACATTAGGAAATCAAGTTGTCGGAAAAATTGGTAGCGGTGAGGTTTTAGGAGAAATGTCTTTTGTGGATGGACGTTTACCTTCGGCTACGGTAAAAGCGGTTGAAGATTGTTGTGTATTATCTATTTCCAGAACTATTTTATCGGAAAGATTAGAAGAGGATGTCTTATTTTCTTTGCGGTTTTATCGAGCAATTACTAAATTTTTATCTTCTCGTTTACGCGCAACTGTCAACAATTTTAGCTATGAAGAAAACGCCAATTTATTATCTGTCCAAAACAGTCAAAACGCTATAGAAACTGAGCCGGATTATCGTTTAGATTGGATTATGCAACGTTTAAGCGGATAATATAGCAATCCGTGTAGGGGTTGGGTATCCCAAACCTCTTTGCGCCTGGGTTGGGATACCCAACCCCTACAGATTTTTTTGATAACTTAATTAGGATTGCTATAGATATTTTTTAATATGACCCTAAATTTTGATCAACAAATGATGCAACACTGCTTACAATTAGCGCGTCAAGCATTAGGAAAAACTGCACCCAATCCCTTAGTCGGGTGTGTTATTATTCAGGATAAAAAAATTATCGGAGAAGGGTTTCATCCGGGGGCTGGTCAACCCCATGCGGAAGTTTTTGCTCTGAGAAATGCCGGAGAACAGGCGCAGGGAGCAACGGTTTATGTTAATTTAGAACCTTGTAATCATTTTGGGCGAACTCCTCCCTGTACAGAAGCTTTAATTCAAGCCCAAGTTGCTAAAGTTGTGGTGGGAATGGTTGACCCCAATCCCTTAGTTTCAGGAACAGGAATTCAACGCTTAAAAGAGGCTGGAATTGAAGTTATTGTTGGCGTTGAAGAACAAGCTTGTCAATCCTTAAATGAAGCATTTATTCATCGAATTTTACATCATCAACCCTGGGGAATTTTGAAATATGCGATGACATTAGATGGAAAAATTGCTACCACAACGGGTCATAGTTCTTGGGTTACGGGAACAGAAGCCAGACAGAAAGTTCATCAATTGCGAGTAGCTTGTGATGCGGTTATTGTAGGAGGAAATACCGTCCGACGAGATAATCCTTGGCTAACAACCCACGAAGCCGGAGAACCGAACCCATTGCGAGTGGTAATGAGTCGAACATTAAACTTACCCAAAGCAGCCCATTTATGGGACACTCAGGATGTGAAAACTTTAGTTATAACAGAGGAGGGTGTAAATCCAGATTTCCAACAGTTTTTGCAGAATAAGGGGGTAGAGGTAGCGGAATTGTCGCCCTTGACACCTGCCCAAGTCATGGCTTATTTGTATGAACGTCAGTTTTTATCGGTGCTGTGGGAATGTGGGGGAAACCTCGCCGCTAATGCTATTGCAGATGGTAGCATCCATAAAATTTTAGCGTTTATTGCTCCTAAAATTATTGGGGGAAAAATAGCACCTTCTCCCGTGGGAGATTTGGGATTTACCCTAATGACAGAAGCGCTTTCTTTAGAACGAATAACCTGGGGTTCTGTAGGCTGTGATTTTTGGATTGAAAGTTATTTATCTTAAAGTTAATTATGAGCGAAATTGCCCTATTAAGTCTCATGGTCAGTAGCCTAGGGATTGATGCGGTTTTACTCGCAAGTTGGATCTGTTCCATACAAACTGATGTAGAATTAGAACAGGAGGAGGAAGAAACATTGACTCGCTACGACTCAGAAGATACCAAACAAATGCCTGTAAAATCTATACAACCTAACGGTTATTCTAACGCCGAATCTCCTGAGCATTTAGTTCGGGAATGGGAGTATAAAATTGTGCGGGCTAATCGAGATGTATTTCGGAATCCAACTATCTTTAAACGGTTATGTCAAGAAGAAGCAGAAATGGGTTGGATTTTAGTGGAAAAATTAGATGATCGACGGGTTAGATTTAAGCGTTCAAGAGGACTAGATCATTCAGAAAATCCCTATCAAATTAAAGCTGATCCCTATCGTTCAACCTATGGAACTTCGAGTAATTTAGCTTCTTGGTTAACGGTATTTGCTTTTATTTCTGCCATTATTTTACCCGCTTATTTAGGATTTTCATTAGTTGCTATGACGTTTAATAAATCCTCTCAAACTTCTCCTACAATCATGCAATCTCCCGAACCTGAACTGGCTCCTTCTTCTCGTTAAAACGTCCTCAAAACCTTTCTAATCATTACCACTAACCTCACCCTTACCCTTTTTTAGGGTTTGGGGAGGTTAATAGTTTTACTCTTTTCTGGTCAGAATAATGTTACTTTTACTCTGGAATCAATTTGTAGCCAAAACGATTGGTAAACTTCCGTTAAGGACGGTTTTAATTTTACCTTTTGTTGTACAAATTACCGCTACGGTTGGATTAGTAGGTTATTTTTCGTTTAAAAATGGGCAGAAAGCTGTTGAAAATTTAGCCCAACAGTTAATGAATCAAGTTAGCGATCGCGTCCAAGAAAATTTACAG
Source organism: Planktothrix serta PCC 8927 (assembly GCF_900010725.2). Classification (NCBI taxonomy): domain Bacteria; kingdom Bacillati; phylum Cyanobacteriota; class Cyanophyceae; order Oscillatoriales; family Microcoleaceae; genus Planktothrix; species Planktothrix serta. The sequence continues at coordinate 78,689 of NZ_LR734871.1, forward strand.
TTTTTTTTAGAAACTCCCACTCAGATTAACCAAACGAATTCTAATCAAATTAAATTAGGTTTTTTAAACACAACGAATTTATATCCTTGGGAAAAATACCTTTGGCGACAAGTTCAATTATATCCTGATATCACTTTTATTGCTATTGCGACCAATCAAAATACACAACGGTCAGGTGAAAAACTCCTGAATGGGAATTTCCAAGTTAATGTTGTTGGGGATGATGTCGGAAATAATTTCTATGCTTTTAAACTCGATCCTTTAGGAAATCGAAACCAAGGTAAATTAATTAAAAAAGACTATGATTTACGTCAGCATCCCACTTACTTAAAAGTGATTAAAGAACGCCGAGGTTCCTGGAGTAATGTATTTGTTTCGATCTTAGAACCTAGCTTATTAATTAGTGCCTTAGAACCGATCTACAATCAGAAACAAGAAATCGAAGGAATTTTTCTAGCCACCTTACGCCTTGATCAAATTATTACTTTTCTAAAAGGCTTAAAAATTGGAAAATCAGGACAAGTTTTTATTCTTGATCCTGAAGGTCATTTATTAGCTAGTTCTACGGGAGAGCAACCGTTTAGAAAAATTGAAAGTCAAAATCAACTCTTTTTGGGAATAGAAAGTAGAAATGACATCACCCAATCAGCTACACAACAATTATTGAGAAATTTTAAAAGTCTTCATAAAATTGATCAGCCCACAAAAATTGATTTTTCGATTGATCAAGAAAAATATTTTTTAAATGTTATTCCTTTTACCGATAACAAAAAATTAGAATGGTTGATTGTTTTAGTCGTTCCTGAAAATGATTTTTTGGATGAAATTAAAGCCAATAATCGAACAACGTTACTCTTATGTTTAGTCACTTTAATTGTGGCAATTACGATGGGGATTTTAACAGCTAGATGGGTAACATTACCCATTATTAAACTGAATATAGCGTCAAAAAATATAGCCGCCGGACAATGGGATCAAGCTTTAGAAACTAATCGCCAAGATGAATTAGGAGAACTGACCCGTTCTTTTAATTATATGATCCAACAATTGCAAACTACTTTGACTCAAATGCAAGAACTAAATCAATCTTTACAAATTAGTGAACAACGCTATGCGAGTTTAGCTCAAGCTGCTCCCGTGGGAATTTTCCGCACGGATATTGAAGGAAATTTTATCTATGGAAATGACCAAAATTTTGCCATGATGGGTCTGAGTCCAGAGGAAACGATGGGGATGGGTTGGACAAAAACGATACACCCAGAAGATCGAGATCGTACCCTTTCAAGTTGGTTAGAATTTGTACAAAAAGACGTTGCTTTTCAGTGTGAATATCGTTGTATTAGACCCGATGGAACTACAATTTGGGTCTATGGAAAAGCACTAGCTGAACGAAATACTGCGGGTGAAATTACAGGATATGTCGGCACAATTACCGATATTACTTCTACCAAAGAAGCCGAACGTATTCTCGCTGAATATAACCAAACTTTAGAACGTCAAGTTCAAGAACGGACACAAGAATTATCTCAGGCACTTCAACAGTTAAAAGCCACCCAAAGTCAACTAATTCAATCGGAAAAAATGGCAGCATTAGGGCAATTAGTGGCAGGAATTGCCCATGAAATTAATACCCCATTAGGGGCGATTCAAGCTGCTATTAATAATAACAATCAAGCTTTGATTGAATCTTTAAGCGAATTACCTAAACTCTATCAAAAACTAGATCTAGATCAACAATATTTATTTTTTAGTTTGTTAGCGCGATCGCGTGCCAATCCTCAACAACTTTCCACCAGAGAACAACGTGAATATAAACGTCAACTCAATCAAGTTTTGAAAGATTATCAAATAGAATCTCCCCGAAAAATAGCTGATATTTTAGTAGATATTGGCATTTATCAGCATCTGGAATCGATTTTACCTATTTTGCAACATCCCGAACAAGAATGGTTATTAACTTTAGCCTATAATCTAGCGAGATTACAACGGAATAACCAAACAATGATCACCGCCATTGAACGAGCTTCTAAAGTAGTTTTTGCTCTCAAAAGTTATGCCCGTTATGATAACAGTAATCTTAAACAATCGGTGTTAATTACTGAAGGAATTGATACGGTTTTAGAACTCTATCATAATCAACTCAAACGCGGTATAGAAGTGAATCGTCTTTATCAAATTACCCATCCCCTAGACTGCTATCCTGATGAATTGATGCAGGTGTGGACAAACTTAATTCATAATAGTATTCAGGCGATGAATGGTAAGGGAAATCTCAAGATTTTAGTCCAAGAAGAAGAGACTGAGTTTGTTGTTCAAATTACTGATTCGGGCGGTGGGATTTCGGCTGACATTCAAGACCGAATTTTTGAGCCCTTCTTTACAACAAAACCCAGGGGAGAAGGTAGTGGTTTAGGCTTAGATATTGTTAAAAAGATTATCGACAAACATCAAGGTCAGATCAGCGTTCAAAGTCAACCGGGAACCACAATTTTTAGAATTTCTTTACCTCGCTCCTAAACCTGTTAAAGGTTAGACAATAAAATTTATGTTAAAATTAATAAAATCTGATCCTAAAGCAGGAATTAATATCCTAGAATTTAGTTAAAATCAGGTACAGGAGCGGCGATGGTAGAAAAGGCAATTCTCTGTGTTGATGATGAACAGTTTATCTTGGAAAGTATCCTCGAACAACTGAAACGGCGATTTGGAAATGAGTATATCTATGAAGGAGCAGAAAGTGCTCCCGAAGCCTTAGATATTCTGGAAGATTTACAAGAGGAGGCAATTGAAGTATTAATTATTGTTTCTGATTGGTTAATGCCTGAAATGCGAGGGGATGAATTTTTAATTGAAGTCCATCGTCGGTTTCCTAAAATTATTAAAGTCATGTTAACTGGACAAGCCGACGAAGAAGCGATACAACGGGCGGAAAAATTTGCTAATTTATATCGTTGTATTTATAAACCTTGGACGGAAGAAGAATTAGCACAAACCATTGCCTCAGCCTTGGGATAAGCACAGAAATTTTCCTGTTTTTATTTGTTTTATTCATCTCGATTATAACCTCAAAATAATGGATCAACAACTGGCAATTTTATGTGTAGATGATGAACCCGTAATTTTAGAAAGTCTTAAAGAACAACTCAAACGTCATCTTCCTGAACATTATGAATTAGAATCGGCAGAAAGTGGGGAAGAAGCCTTAGAAGTAATTGCCGAATTACATCAGGAAGGGTTGGAAGTGGCGTTAGTAATTTCTGATCAAATTATGCCCGGTTTACAAGGGGATGAGTTATTAATTAAAATTCATCAACATTATCCCCAAATGTTAAAAATTATGCTCACAGGACAGGCCGATATTCAATCCGTTGGTAATGTGGTGAACCAAGCCAGTCTCTATCGTTATATTAGCAAACCTTGGGATGAAACCGACCTGATTTTAACCGTTCAAGAGGCATTGCGATGCTATACTCAAGAGCAGAAACTTTTAGAACAAAATCAAAAATTACAAGAACTTAATATACAATTACAACAGTTAAATATTTCTCTGGAACAAAAAGTAGCAGAACGAACAGTGCAATTAGAACAAGCGAAACAAGCGGCTGAAGTTGCTAACCAAGCTAAAAGTACCTTTTTAGCTAATATGAGTCATGAATTGCGATCGCCTTTGAATGCGATTTTAGGTTTTGCTCAACTGATGAATCGAAGTACAAGCCTTTCTCCTGAACATCAAGAACAAGTTGAGATTATTTTACACAGTGGAGAACATTTATTAAATTTAATTAACCAACTTTTAGATTTAGCTAAAATTGAAGCCGGGAAAATTACTCTGAATGAAGCTAATTTTGATCTCTATCATCTGCTTCAGGATTTAGAGGATATGTTTTCTCTCAAAGCCCAAAATCAGAACTTAGCCTTAACCTTTACCTGCTTGGAAACCGTTCCTCAATATATCTGTACGGATGAAATTAAACTTCGTCAAATTTTAATTAATTTGCTCAATAACGCCCTAAAATTTACCCCAGAAGGAGGAGTTTCTGTAACTGTCAATTGTGAACAAATTGAACCGCCACAAGTCCGACTCATTTTTGCAGTTAAAGATACAGGAGTAGGAATTTCCCCTGAAGAAATTAATCAATTATTTGAGGCTTTTAGTCAAACTCAAATGGGACGAAAATCTAATGAAGGAACGGGGTTAGGTTTATCAATTAGTCAAAAATTTGTACATTTAATGGGAGGTAAAATTCAAGTCGATTCCCAAAGGGGAAGGGGGACAATATTTAGCTTTGATATTCAGGCAAAATCCCTTAAAAATACTCATTTATCAAGTCAATTTTCTCAAAAGCGAGTCATGGGTTTAGCTCCGAATCAACCCGCCTATAAAATATTAATTGTTGATGATAAATTTTCCAATCGTAAATTATTAATCCAATTGCTGAAACCCTTAAAATTACAATTAAAAGAAGCCTCGAATGGTCAAGAAGCCGTGGAAATTTGGCAGGAGTGGGAACCCGATTTGATTTTAATGGATATGATTATGCCGATTCTGAATGGTTATGAAGCGACGAAACAAATTAAAAGTAGCTTAAAAGAACGTGTTCCGGTGATCATTGCCATTACTGCTAGTGTTTTAGAAGAACAAAAAGTGCAGGTACTCTCTATGGGTTGTGATGATTTTGTTAGGAAACCCTTTCAGGAATTTCAGATTTTTGAGATGATAGAAAAATATCTAGGTCTTGAATATATTTACTCGGAGGAAACCCCCCTAAACCTTTTAAATCCGTCAAACTATGTTCTCAGCGATGAAAGTTTTAAGGGAATGTCCTCTGAATGGATAGATGAACTTTATCAAGCGAGTCTTGACTTAGATTATGATTTAGTTTTAGATTTGATTCAAGAAATTCCCTCGGAACAAGCTGATCTGTCTCAAGCGTTAATGGATTTAGTCTGTAATTATAGAGTTGATCAAATTTTTAACTTAATTGAACAAATAAAGATTCATGAATATTCGACCTAAAAAAGAACAACCGGGTGGTATTTTAATTATAGACGATAAACTTGAGAACTTAAAGGTTTTATCAGAAATTCTCAAGCAACAAGGCTATAAAATTCGTCAAGCTGTCAATGGAATATCGGCGTTAAGAGCCATACAATCTTTTCCCCCTGATTTAATTTTATTAGATATCAAAATGCCCGAAATGGATGGGTATGAAGTTTGTCAAAAACTGAAACAAGATGCTCAGACTCAGGAAATTCCGATTATTTTTATTAGTGCTTTAAATGAAGTCTGGGATAAGGTAAAAGCCTTTCAAGTAGGCGGAGTCGATTATATTAGTAAACCGTTTCAAGTGGAAGAAGTAATTGCCAGAATTGAAACGCAGTTAATTATTCAAAGACAGAAAAGACAGTTACAAGCAGAAATAGAATACCGTCAAGCACAGGAAGAACGGTTAAAAGTCGAAATTCAACACCGTCTAGCCAAAGAACAACAATTAAAAGAAGAAATTATCCGGCGCAAAGAAACTGAAGAAATTTTATATCAATCTCGCGCTTTAATTCAAAGTGTTTTAAATACTTCAATGGATGGAATTGCTGCTTTTCAGGCTGTCCGAGACACATTAACAGGACAAATTATTGATTTTCGCTGTTTAGTTGTAAATCCAATTATTAGCCAAATTTTAAACAAAGATCGCTCTAATTTAATGGGTAAAATTATTTTAAAAAGATTATTAAAAAAAATAGATGTCACCCTATTTGAAAAGTTCGTTCACTTGGTAGAAACTGGAATTCCTTTAATTGATGATATTTTTTATCGAGGCAAAAATACTCAAGGTTGGTATCATTTTATTGCTGTGAAGTTAGGGGACGGATTTTCGATTGCTATTCGAGATATTACCGAACGAAAACAGATAGAACTTGATTTATCTCGTTGGGCTAAATTAGATGGGTTAACCGGAGTTGCAAACCGTCATTATTTTGATCAATTTTTAAATCAAGAATGGCTGAGAAATCAACAGGAAAAACAACCGATTTCCTTAATTTTATGTGATGTTGATTATTTCAAAGCCTATAACGATACCTATGGTCATTTAGAAGGAGATGATTGTTTAAAAAAAGTGGCTAAAGCCATTGAGCAAGTAGTTCAACGTCCAGGGAATTTACTCGCTCGTTATGGGGGTGAAGAATTTGTTATTATTCTCACCCAAACTAATCTTTTAGAAGCACTGCAAATTGCCACAGAAATTCAAGCTTCTATTCAAGCGTTAAATATTCCCCATGCTCAATCTCAAGTCAGTGATTTACTCACAATAAGTTTAGGAATATCGAGTTTAATTCCTACAAAAGAAAACTCAATTCAAGTATTAATTAAAGGAGCAGATGAAGCCCTATATGAAGCCAAACAAAAAGGCAGAAATCGCATTATTACGAAAGTAAACTAAAAGATTGAATCATCTGCATCCCTGCTGCGACGAACCGTTGAAATGCGCTATTAGCTTGTTCTGTATAATCCACAATACCAGGGATCACCACCGGAGAGGTACAATCTTCTAATAAATAAACCTTTTGAGCTAAATTAGAATCTCTGGCTTGAATTTCTGTTAATAAATTATCAACCGTCCAAGCCACACAATGACTTTTGGCTTGACCCGCAATCAAAATTCGATCAAATGTTAATATCTTTTCAATTAATGCTATATTTTTAGGCGAGATCATATTTCCTTCAACATCTTCTAAAACTTCCGGTTGCAAAACCGAATAATTTTCTGTTAAGGGATGATTACCTTTGATCTCAAATTGAACTTGAGAACACCGAGATATTGTATGAAAAAATAAAGCTTCTTCAACGGCTGAAACTAACCCATGACCGATCCCCCCTAACATCGAATGATAGGGCCATATCGTCAAGGGATATTGACCTTTTGCCGCTAAGGTTTGGGCATAATATAAAGCGTGTTTTTCTAGGGTTTTATAATTTCCTGCGGTAATACTATTGGCTACTTTTGGATTAACTTTCCAGATCTGATTTTGAATATCCTCAACCGAAATTAAAGTTGCAGGTGTGGGATGTTCCCCTTGTTGATTAATCCAAAAAATCGGATGAAAAATTTGCAACGCCGTATGAGTATCCATCGTGGCAACAATCTGAGTGATTTGGTTTAAATTCCGATAGATAAACTCACATAATCTAATATTATCTTCTACTGCACCGTTTCCTGATCTTCCACCAACAAATAATTCAAACTCAGGAATACAAAAAGTGTTTTGAACATCAATTAAAATTAAACAAGTTTTAAGCTGATCTTGACTCGCAGGTTGAATTCCATACTGTTTTGCCCATTGTTCCGCTTCATCAGCCCGAATTTGATAGGGAACACGCCAAACTTCCCCGACTCGCTGCGGTTGAAAATGGGGAGGAATGGGTAAACTATTGAATGCTGCTTTCATTAGTGATCCGTTAGGTGGGAAATGAAACTTTATTATAAAATAAAAGATAATGATAGTTTTCCTGAAATATATTGAGCTATAAATGAAAGGTGAATTCTGATGATTAGGTTTCTTAATTTTTTCTTAACCCATTAATATTAACAAAAATTAACATAATTTTGAATTGGTAAAATACTTCATCCGTATAATTAAATAATTAAATCAGGATATTCGCCAAAACTTTTTGGCTTGATGATCAATTAATTATCCACCCTAACGATAAAAAAATAAAGGTGAAAACGATGCCAACAACCACTGAGATCAAAAGTCCCAGAACTGCTGAAAATGATTTACAGGGAGGGAACCCACACGGAGCCGATCCCAGCGAGGCAAATCTGAGTAATGAAATATTAACCGATCAATTGCCTCCAGAATTGCTGAGTGCTTATCGAGGCATGACTCAAAGCGCATCTCTGTTGTATGGAGTTCCTAATATTTGGGAATCCTCAGAAGTTCAGTACGATCCGGCTCGATCTGTTCCTGACTCTGTACGACGGTATAACACCCCTGACAAACAGCGAACCCAAAAGCTTGCGATCGCAATTCATGATATTTGTAAGGAGTTCGCTACAAAACCGCAAGTATCAGTTGAGGATGAAGGCGGTGAATTTTTGCTCAAAGGATTCCTATATTTGCAAATTCTGATTAAATCAATTACTGCTACTGATTTTATTCTGGGTCTAGGTGGAAAAGCAATAGTTGAACGGGGGGCTCAACGCTCAGAGCGCAAAGGTGAACTGAGCGCCATTTTGCAAAAAATACAAGTAAGCGAATCTAGTTTGGACTGGACAGATCTCAGCAATGATGAACGTTTTTTAATGGCGGCTCTTTCCGTTTTTGCCCTAAAAGGTAGTGATAAAACCATAGAAGAAATTAACCGAACCGTTGACCCCGTGCATCTGCCATTAGAATTAGCAAAACGCTTATCAATTTTAGAAGTAAACCTCAAGCAAGGCGATTGTTTTCTAGGTTCTGGAAGTCAACTTCTGGCTAGTATTACTCGTTATCCAGAATTCCAAAATCAAATGCAGCAGGTTTGTCGTCTAACATCGATTCATATTTCCCAAGGACTGCGGAAGGAACTATTTTTACCAGAGGAAATCATGATTCCTGATCCTTCAACACTGCGGATGGCCGCAGATGTACTTGGTATTAGTCCCAGCATTAACCTCTCTCAAGCTGATCAAGAAACAAAACGACACATTTTTACAGAAGTTATTCAACGCTTAGGTAGCCTTGATCAAGCCGTTGCACGGGTGATGAAGCTAATTACAAATGAATTTTGTGATGATTTTACCGTGATGCAACGAACAAAGAATCGTCCCTGGCAAGTCGGTGATACGATTATGGGTTTTGCTTGTATTTTAGGAGTACCTTGGCGCATTGACTCCTACTGTGCGGCGGTTGATCCGGCTAAAATTAAAGCGGGTGATTTAAAAATGATTCCTGTTGAGGCTAATAAAGCCCCTGAACAGATTTGGCAACGCCGACCCGAAGATTTACAGGATTCGTTACAAGATGGTGATAGCCAACGTTTAGCCGTCTTGCGCGAACGCCAAGCCTGTATTCGACTGGAGCAGAAAATCAAGTTGGAGGGTGTAGCTCCCACAGCACTTAATGATGAAGAACTGAGTTTACTGCAATCAGCCGCAAAGCGTTATCAAAGTCGATTGTGGGTTTATAATCAGGGTGCTGTTGCTGCCGGAAAGCAGACTTCCATCAATGGACTCAACCTGATTTTTAATGCCTCTTTCGATGCCACTGGGGATATCAACAACCAACCTCACGCCATCTCAGGAATACAAAGTGGTATCCGAATTCCCTTTGGTAATATTGGCAATATTCGCTTCTGGAATGAGGCTCGGCGTCCTGAATGCGAAATGGGCTTAGGACATATCCCCATTACCAAGGCTTACACCTTGATCATTCACGAACTTTATCAAGCTGCAACGGTTGACGGTTGATTGTTGACAGTTGGCGGTTGACGGTTGACGGTTGACTGTTAACCGCCCTTAAAGATAGTTACCCTCAAGAATAATGACTCAAAAATACATTCTCTATATTGGAACCCGCTCTGTCAATTTAGAAAGGGATGCAGAAATTAATGCGGCTCGTAATAACGGACTGGATATTGTTTTAGCAGATAGTGCGATCGCAGATTACAAAGCTTATGAGTTAACCCATTTAATTCAAACACCCCTCACGGATGAGGATCAAGCATTTAACGATATCTTGGCTTATGTTAAACAGCATGATCTTCAAATCGCAGGGGTGATCGGATGGACTGATCCCATTGTTGCTTTGGTAGCGAGATTATCAGCAGCCTTGGGTCTTCCGGGTACCTCCCCAGATCTAGCCCATAATGTTCGTAATAAAGCGAATACCCGTCGCCTTTTTGAGCAATATCTCCCAGAAGCTAACCCAGTTTTTGCGATTGTAAATGATAAAAATAGCATCTGGGATGCTATTGAAAAAGTTGGTTTTCCCTGTGTTTTAAAGCCGCCAGGTTCTTCTTTTGGACGGGGGATTTTTAAAATTCGTTCTGCTGAAGAAGCCGAACAACAGATTGCTAATTTTTATCGAACTGTTCGACCTGAAAATGATCCAACTTATGGCTTTTATCAACATGAGTTTATTGTCGAACAAGAACTGATTGGAAGTGAACACTCCGTTGCGGGTATGGTTGTTAATGGTCAGCCGATTATTCTTTCAATTGTTGATAAAGAAAACGACTTGACGCTTCCAATTCAGTATCAAAATATTACGCCATCTTTATTATCCACTGAAATTCAATACAAAATTGTTGAGATGGCAAAACAGGCTATTCCCTTAACCGGAATTAATTGGTGTGGATTTCACATTGACATGATGGTTGTTAACGATCAACCTAAAATTTTAGAGATTGGCGGTAGGTTAGGAGGTGAATGTATTAACTCTCATCTGATTCCCCTGTCTAATCCTGCTTTAAATCCCTACGATTGCATCATGGAAGTGATTCAAGGACAGAATCCCTTTACAAAAGATGAGTATTATCAAGATACCATGTTTAGAGCGGGGTTAAGAGCATTACTTCCACTCCAACCGGGATGTATTTCTTCTATTAATGGCATTGATGCAATTAAAACCCATCCCTGTTTTCGAGAATTTACGCAATTACGTTACGTTGGAGATCAAGTTTATTTACCTGCTGAAAAGTTTAACAGTTATGTCCTTGGATATGTTGTTGCCCAATGTGAGCAAACGCAAGACATTGGAGAGATTCTTGAAGCGATCGCCGATCTTTTGGATGTAAAAGTTATTCCACCTGGAGCTTAACACTTGAAAGACAGAAACAGAAACGTCCGTAAACAACATTTAGTATGACAGGGGAAAATTTGTCATTCTGAGTGAAACGAAGAATCTCTAAATTTAGTATTCTATTAGGATTAACACCAAAATGGAGCAAATTGTTGGCTTAACGCCCACCCTAATTCATTTAAAAAAACCGCATCCGTTAGTGCAATGGTGCGATTTGAGTAATATCGTTTTCTCCGACCCATTTTTTAATCAAACAATAGCCCGTTGTCTTCGTGAAGATCCCAGCCGTTTACGGTTTCAAACTCAGTTAGACGCACTGGCTGATTTATATGAAATTAACCCAGGTTTGAAACCCACTGGATTTATTTTTCATATCTCAAAATGTGGTTCAACTTTGGTTTCTCAAAACCTCTCTAAATTACCTCAGAATCTGGTCATTTCTGAACCCGCCCCGATGAATTCAATTTTGATCACCGATTTGGTTGGTATCTCTGAAGAAGACAGAATTAAGTGGTTAAAATTACTCGTTAGTGCGTTAGGACAACAGCGACGGGAGACGGAAACCAACTACTTTATTAAATTCAAAAGTTGGAATATTAGGAAACTCAGCTTAATCAAAAAAGCATTCCCAGATGTTAAGTGGGTTTTCGTTTATCGTAACCCAGTTGAAGTCATGGTTTCAGTGCTGAAAGCACCTGCGGAATGGATGGATCTTAAGAGTAACAATGTTACCGATGATCCGATCTGGACAGATCTTAAAAATACCCCTGGAATTTGTGAAAGTATCACGGGTTTTTCTGCATCGGAAATTGAACAGATGACCTCTGAGGAATACTGTGCTAGGATGTTAGCTAGTTTTTGCCAAATTGCTCTCCATAACGCAGATCACAATACTTTAATGCTGAACTATAATCAGCTACCAGAGGCTACATGGTCTTCTGTTTTAGACTTTTTTCAAGTTAATTTTTCCGAGGAAGAAAAAGAGCGGATGCGTGACACATCACAGCTTTACTCAAAAGATCCAACAAAGAAAAGGGTTTTTGTTAATGATAGTGAAGCCAAGCAAAAACAATGTTCAAAGGAAGTTCAGGAAATGACAAACCAGTGGTTAGATGAATTGTACAAAAACCTTGAATTATACCGATTAGGATTGTATTCCCAACAGACTTAATTGTGGAAGAGGGCGAGAAAACCTCGCCCCTACAGTAGTCGGGTTTCATAAGCCATGAGTTTTATCCAAGCTGGTCTTCTGTTTCTAATTGGCTGCGTCTGTGGCGTTTTGAATTCGATTGCGGGGGGTGGTGGCATCATTATTTTTCCCACACTGATCTTAGCAGGTCTACCCGCTATCACTGCCAACGCCACAGGGACAATCATTTCCTTACCCGGTCATCTCGTTGCTGCTGTTGCTTACCGCCAAGAATTGCAGAGGGAGAAGTCACTTTGCGGGCTCTTGATTAGTGTCGGTCTGCTGGGTGGTGCCTTGGGTGCCCTATTGCTTCTCTGGCTTCCAGCCAACCGTTTCGACCAACTCGTCCCCTATTTGTTACTGGTGGCCATGTTGCTGTTTAGCTTCAATGACACAATTACAGCGCGAGTGTTAGCAAACTCCAAAGAAACCAACCCAGACCAAAGGAAAAATTGGCTGAAAGTGGCAATTCTACAGTTTATTGTAGCAATTTATGGAGGATTTTATGGCTTGGGTATCAGCTTCTTAATCCTTGCGACCTTACAAATTCTGGGGGTGAAGGATATACAGTTAATCAACGGCCTAAAACTTCTGCTGATTAGCTGTATTTATAGTTTAGCCACAGCTATATTTATTAGGTCTGGAATCGTCGCTTGGGAGCAAGGACTCGTCATGATGGCTGGAACAATAATCGGGGGTTACATGGGGGCTAAATATGCTCGTCAGCTACAGCCAAAATTAATGAAACAGTTGATAACAATTATTGGTTATTCAATAACTTGCTATTTTTTTATGCGACCCTAAGCATTGACCTGATATAATCAGGTGAGTTTTAAATGTTGAACTAACTAAAGGTTCATTGATCAATGAGTCATTTAACAAATTCCGAAAATCCTGTGATTCAAGATACATCTATTCCCCCAGAAATAGATCCCTACTTGCAACTGACTGAAGAACTTTCTCCCCTGCGTAACGCGCTGATAAACCATCCAGTATATGAACAACTCAATGATGTTTTAGCGGTGCGTATTTTTATGGAATCCCATATTTTTGCTGTTTGGGATTTTATGTCACTGATCAAAACATTGCAACGTCGATTAACCTGTATTGATGTTCCTTGGCTTCCTCCTAAAGATATTCTTTCCGCTCGGATGGTTAACGAAATTGTACTACTTGAAGAAACAGATGAACCCATCCCAGGGGAATACATTAGCCATTTTGATCTTTACCTAGCGGCGATGGCAGAAATTGGAGCGAATACAAATCCAATTCGGTCTTTTATTCTTTCTCTTGAGCAAGGTTGCTCTGTTGAACAAGCTATAGCACCTTTACTGATACCCGAATCAACAAAAGAGTTTGTTTTGTATACTTTACAAACAACAACCCTATCTAATCACGAAATTGCTGCTGCTTTTCTACTCGGTCGAGAGGATATTATTCCCGCTATGTTTAGACGGATTATCACCTATTTTGAGAGTTCCAATGCTCTCAGTTGTAATTCGTTACGTCTTTATCTTGAGCGTCATACCTTTCTCGATGAAGACCAACACATCCCGATGGGAAAAAAACTGCTCAAAAATCTTTGTGGTCGTGATCCTTTGATGTGGAAGCAAGCTATAAATTCTGCTCACAGTGCCCTTAACGCACGCTATTCTCTTTGGAGTGGGGTATCTCAATTGATTCAAGCAACATCAATCAAATGATCCCCCCTAACCCCCCTTAACAAGGGGGGAACAGGAAATCAAAGTCCCCCTTTTTAAGGGGGATTTAGGGGGATCTAATCTCGGCTGTAATCAGGGGTTTTCGGCTGAAGTTGACACCTATGGGTTTCCTCGCCCTCTTCTTAGCTTAAGTCCTGAAGGATTTCTATTTCAACAGTCTATTTCTTAATAATTGTAATGTCTAAAATAATTCATCCTTTAAAACGTCTTCTCCAGTATGCTCGTCCCTATCAAAAAACAATAGGGTTAGCAACAGTTTATTCAATTTTAAATAAAATCTTTGATTTAGCTCCTCCAGTATTAATTGGCTGGGCGGTTGATGTTGTCATTAACCCCAAAACTTCTTTTTTAGTCAACTGGGGAATTCAAGGAGCGTTTAATCAACTGTTAATTTTATCGATATTAAGTTTAATCATCTGGAGTTTAGAATCGGTTTTTGAATATGCGTATAAAATTCTCTGGCGGAATTTAGCCCAAACCTTACAACATGATTTAAGATTAGACGCTTATGGGCATTTACAAGAATTAGAATTAGCCTATTTTGAAGAACGCAGTAGCGGCAGTTTAATGTCGATTTTAAACGATGACATTAATCAATTAGAACGATTTTTAGATATTGGGGCGAATGAAATTATCCAAGTGATTACAACGGTAATTGTGATTGGAGCCGCTTTCTTTATTTTAGCACCCACTGTGGCATGGTGGGCAATGTTTCCGATGCCGTTTATTGTTTGGGGTTCGGTTTGGTTTCAAAAATTACTCGCCCCTCTTTATGCAGATGTTCGGGAAAAAGTGAGTTTACTGAATGGACAATTAGCGAATAATTTAGGCGGGATTACAACCATTAAAAGTTTCACAGCCGAAAACTATGAAAGTCAACGGATAAATTATCATAGTGAAGCCTATCGCCAAAGTAATAAACGGGCTATTACCTTATCTTCTGCTTATGTTCCCGTGATTAGAAGTTTAATTTTATTTGGATTTATTGCAACTCTATTATTAGGCGGTCTACAGGTTACTTCAGGACAGTTAGCCGTTGGAACCTATAGCGTTTTAGTGTTTATTACCCAACGGTTATTATGGCCGTTAACCCGGTTAGGCGATACCTTTGATCAATACCAACGGGCGATGGCTTCTATTAACCGAGTGATGAATTTATTAGATACACCAATTGAAATTCATCCGGGGGATATTGCCCTTTCGGTTGATTCAGTTCGCGGAGAAATAGAATTTAAAAATATCTATTTTTCCTATAAAAATCGCTATCCGGTGATTCAAGATTTATCCCTAAAAATTCCCGCCGGGAGAACTATTGCCATTGTCGGTTCTACGGGATCGGGAAAAAGTACCTTAGTTAAATTATTATTGCGATTGTATGAAATTAATGCCGGGGTAATTACCTTAGATGGTATTGAATTAAATCGTTTGAAATTAGAGGATTTACGGCAAGCTATTGGGTTAGTGAGTCAGGATGTTTTCTTGTTTCATGGAACCGTTGCTGATAATATTGGTTATGGAACCTTTGATGCGTCTTTAACCGAAATTATTGAAGCTGCTAAAGTAGCAGAAGCCGATGAATTTATTAACGATTTACCATCAGGATATGATACAATAGTTGGAGAACGGGGTCAGAAATTATCCGGCGGACAACGACAACGCATTGCGATCGCTAGAGCCGTGTTAAAAAATCCTCCGATTCTCATCTTAGATGAAGCCACTTCTGCGGTGGATAATGAAACCGAAGCCGCCATTCAACGTTCCTTAGAAAAAATTACCAAAAACCGGACAACAATTGCCATTGCTCATCGCCTTTCAACGGTTAGAAATGCCGATTGTATTTATGTAATGGAACACGGTAAATTAATCGAATCAGGAACCCATGAAAACCTCTTAGAACAACCGGGTATTTATGCGGGTTTATGGCGGGTGCAGTCCGGTTTAAATTAGGCTGTGTGGAACAGGCATCTTGCCTGTTAACCTGTTAATTAGGGTATCAAGTTAACAATACCGAACCAGGGAATGCTAGAATAAACAATGATTTATTCAAACTCTATAAATTTTCGTAACCATATCCTGTTCTTGCCATGTTAAAAGCTCTGTTGGGTGATCCGAATGCGCGTAAACTTAAAAAATATCAGCCTCTTGTCACGGATATCAGCATTTTAGAGGAAGAAATTCAAAGCCTCTCGGATGATCAGTTGCGGGCCAAGACAGGAGAATTTAAGGAAAAACTCGCTAAAGCTAGAAATCGAGACGACGAAAACCAAATCCTCGATGAAATTCTCCCCGACGCCTTTGCGGTAGTCCGAGAAGCCGGAAAACGAGTTTTGGGGATGCGACATTTTGATGTCCAACTCCTCGGCGGTATAATTCTACACACCGGGCAAATTGCCGAGATGAAAACGGGGGAAGGAAAAACCCTGGTTTCCACCCTTCCCGCCTATCTCAACGCCTTGGCTGGAAGAGGGGTGCACGTCATCACCGTTAACGATTATCTCGCTCGTCGGGACGCAGAATGGATGGGACAAATCCATCGCTTCCTGGGCCTGAGTGTGGGACTCATCCAGCAAGATATGAGTCCCGACCAACGCAAGAAAAACTACAACTGTGATATTACCTACGGGACAAACAGTGAAATGGGGTTTGACTACCTGCGCGACAACATGGCAACCTCAATGGATGAAGTTGTGCAGAGGGTGTTTAACTATTGCATTATTGACGAAGTAGACTCGGTTTTAGTCGATGAAGCTCGGACACCGTTAATTATTTCTGGTCAAGTTGAACGTCCGAGTCAAAAATATATGCGGGCGGCGGAAGTTGCTCAAATGATGGAAAAAGAAGAACATTATGAAGTCGATGAAAAAGGCCGTAATGTTCTGATGACCGATGAAGGATTTGCCAGAGCAGAAGAACTGTTTGGCGTTCAAGATTTATATGATCCTAATGATCCTTGGGCACACTTTGTTTTTAATGCCTTAAAAGCCAAAGAATTATTTATTAAAGACGTCAACTATATTATTGGCAATGGGGAAGTAATTATCGTTGATGAATTTACCGGGCGGGTAATGCCCGGTCGTCGTTGGAGTGACGGGTTACACCAAGCGATTGAAGCTAAAGAACGGGTCGAAATTCAACCGGAAACTCAAACTTTAGCGACGATTACTTATCAAAATTTCTTCCTATTATATCCCAAATTATCGGGGATGACCGGAACGGCAAAAACTGAAGAAGCGGAATTTGAACGCATCTATAATCTGCAAGTTACCATTATTCCGACAAACCGGATCACCGGCCGTCAAGATTTACCCGATGTCGTCTATAAAACTGAAGAAGGAAAATGGATTTCCATTGCTGAAGAATGCGCCGATTTACATAAAGAAGGTCGCCCGGTTTTAGTGGGAACAACTAGCGTTGAAAAGTCAGAAATTCTTTCTAATTTATTACAACAACGCAAAATTCCCCATAATTTATTAAACGCTAAACCGGAAAACGTAGAACGGGAATCGGAAATTATTGCCCAAGCTGGACGCAAAGGAGCGGTAACTATTTCAACTAACATGGCAGGACGGGGAACGGATATTATTTTAGGGGGGAATGCGGAATTTATGGGACGGCTAAAAATGCGCGAGTATTTGATGCCAAAAATTGTTAAACCTGATGATGAACGGGAATTAGCAGTAGTGGGTGTACCCGGTAGTCGTCGTCCGGCGGCGCAAGGGTTTGATATGAATAAAAAACCCAAAACCTGGAAAATAGCAACCCAATTATTCCCCACAGAATTATCGAAATCCACTGAACAAAAGCTTAAAGAAGCGGTTGATTTTGCCGTAGGGGTGCATGGAGAACGCAGCTTACCGGAATTACAAGCGGAGGATTTATTAGCTGTGGCGTCGGAAAAAGCCCCGACCTCTGATCCGGTAATTCAGAAATTCCGCGAAGTCTATAACCAGATTGTTAAAGAGTACGAAAACTTCAGTAAACGGGAACATAATGAGGTTGTAGAATTGGGGGGACTTCATGTTATTGGAACGGAGCGTCACGAGTCTCGACGCATTGACAATCAACTGCGGGGACGAGCCGGACGTCAAGGCGACCCCGGTTCAACGCGATTTTTCCTGAGTTTACAGGATAATTTATTACGAATTTTTGGAGGCGATCGCGTAGCCGGATTAATGGATGCGTTTAATGTGGATGAAGATATGCCCATTGAGTCTCGATTATTAACGCGATCGCTCGAAAATGCTCAACGAAAAGTTGAAACTTACTATTACGATATCCGTAAACAAGTCTTTGAATATGACGAGGTAATGAACAACCAACGGCGGGCAATTTATGCCGAACGTCGCCGGGTTTTAGAAGGGCAAGATTTGAAAGAACAAGTGATTAAATATGGGGAACAAACGATGGATGATATCGTAGAAGCCTATATTAATCCTGATTTACCTTCAGAAGAATGGGATTTAGAAAGTCTTGTTAGTAAATCGAAGGAATTTGTTTATCTTTTAGCCGATTTAACCGCCGATCAATTTGTGGATTTATCAGTGGATGAAATTAAAACCTTTCTCCATGAACAATTACGCAATGCTTATGATTTGAAAGAAAATCAAGTTAATCAAATTCGCGCCGGGTTAATGCGGGAAGCAGAACGCTTTTTTATTCTGCAACAAATTGATACTTTATGGCGGGAACATTTACAACAAATGGATGCCCTGCGTGAGTCCGTAGGCTTGCGGAGTTATGGACAAAAAGACCCCTTAATCGAATACAAGAGCGAGGGCTATGAATTGTTCTTAGATATGATGACGGATATTCGCCGAAATGTCATCTATTCCATGTTCCAATTTCAGCCTCAACCGATGACGGCTTAGGGTTTTGAGTCGGTTTTGGAATTTCTTCCGATTTTAATTTTTCACTTTTTTCTTGACATCCCCAAATAATCGTGTATATTTGAGGAGTGTGAGGAGTGAAGTCTGAAAAGAAAAAGCATCTGGGGTCGAAACTCGGCCAGACTCCCAGATGCTTTTTCTATTAATAATTCTGCCAAAAATGCTTAAAATTCGAGGGTTTTCAGCCAGCCAAAAGTCTGACAGAATTAATGACTGGCTTGGGGCTCAGGAATATATTGAAAATCGGGTTCCGAATTCCAAGGGCCGCGACTATCTTGACCGTTACTAGAGAGATTATAGTAAATATTAACCGTATCGTCAGGTTTAATATTTCCAAATAACGGATCAGTTAATTTCCCTAATGAATCTAAGGCTTTCATAAACATTTTGGTGTGGGAAATTTCACGGGTTAATAAATACACTAAGGTATCTTTTGTACCGGGGTCAGGAGCCAATTTAATTAACGCTTCATAGGTTTGTCGTGCCCCTGCTTCTGCCCCAATATTCGCCCGTAAATCTCGAACAACATCCCCACCTTCATTCACATAGGCGGCTGTCCAAGCTTGACCTTGAGAATCTAATAAATGGGGGCCCATTCCCCGGACTGTAAATAAGGTACTTTTAAAAGCTTCTGTTTGATCCACATTTTTGGTATGGGCTTCTATCAGTTTGCCCACCATTTCTAAATGCCCAAATTCTTCAAGGGCAATGTCTTGAAGCATATCTTTAATCCCGGCATTTTCCACATGAAATGATTGCACCCAATATTGCAATGCTGCCGTTAATTCACCCGTTGCACCCCCAAATTGTTCGAGAAGTAATTGGGCAAAACGAGGATTCGGCTCATCAATCTTGATTGCTTTTTCAATCGGTTCTTTCTTATGAAAAAACATGAAGTTCTCCTAGTAGAATCAGCCAATAAAACTCAGAAATCACATTAAAAATTGCTAAAATGTGTTCTATCTATGGAGTAGTGTATCAACTTCCTCTTGACCTAACCTCTGTCTCAATACCGAGTTAAATTTTTCCTGATTTATACCCAATGAAAGAGGATGGTTTGATCCATCATCCCTTGGTAATACGGTCTTGACAGGGGTGATTTTCAAGGCAAATCTCCGGGTTCAGAATTAGGTTTTCCTTCCTTCAAAACCATGAAAATTGAACCCCAAACATAAAAAATCCCGGTTACTAATAACAACAGCATTAAGGGGGCTAAACCCGCAAACGGAGTGATCACCAGCATTAATAACAAACTGAACATTAATAGAGGAAACGCTTGATTTTTCATCGGAATTTTTTATAAACTTCTAATCAGTTTGTCTGAAATTAATCCAATTCCCCTCTATCTATTGGAAGAATCCTGGTACAACTAGAGTTTGTTATAAATCTTAAATTTTATTAACTATTCTTTTTTATCATCCTCTTGTTTTTAATCTCTTTCTGCTCTCAAATCACGCTAGAATAGAAACAATCTGTTATGATCCTCATACTCCCTAGGATGATCCGTGCAACTATCAGGTTAATATAAGTTCAGTCCCTAAAATCACTCACAGAACCTAATCCTTTAAGGTGTAGCATCTCTCATGTCTGGGTTATATTGATCTTTTTATTTATCACTAAAGCTTAACAAACTCACCCTAAATCAGTGCATAAGGAAACCAATATGATTGCTTTGCCGGGATATCAAATTTTAGCACAAATCTATGAAAGTATTAACTCCGTTGTTTATCGAGCGATTCGAGAAAAAGACAACTTACCCGTAATTTTTAAAGTGCTCCAAGGCGACTTTCCGCCTCAATCTGATCTCCAGAAATATGAGCGAGAATATAAAATCCTGCGCCAGTTTAATTTAGACAGTGTGATTAAAGTTTATGAACTTCAAACCTATCAAAATACATTAGTCATGACCTTAGAAGATTTTGGCGGAGAATCGTTAAAAATCTTACTATCTACCCAAAAATTTACCCTTTTAGGATTTCTAACAATTGCGATTAAAATTGCTCAAGGATTACGAGAAATTCATGCAGCCAACTTAATCCATAAAGATATTAATCCCTCTAATATTGTTTTTAATCCTGCCACCGGACAAGTTAAACTGATTGATTTTAGCATTTCCAGTGGATTAACTCAAGAATCTTTACGCCTGCATCAGCCTCAAAATTTAGAAGGAACTCTCGCCTATATGTCTCCAGAACAAACGGGAAGGATGAACCGTTCTGTAGATTATCGGACAGATTTTTATTCCTTGGGAGCAACCTTTTATGAACTATTAACTCAACAGGTTCCTTTTCCTACCACAGATGCAATGGAAGTGGTACACGCTCACCTCGCTAAACAACCTGTTCCTCCCCATGAAATTAACCCTGAAATTCCCCCAATTATTTCTCAAATTGTGCTGAAATTACTCTCGAAAACTGCCGAAGAACGCTATCAAAGCGCCTGGGGATTAATTGCAGATTTAGAACAGAGTTTAAAACAAGTTCAAACCACAGGAACCGTCAGCAATTTTCCATTAGGAATGCAGGATATTTCTAATCAATTTAAAATTCCCAAAAAACTCTATGGTCGAGAAACTGAGATTGATGCCTTAATGCAAGCCTTTGACCGGGTGAGTCAAGGGAACATTGAAATGATGTTAATTGCCGGATATTCTGGCATTGGAAAATCAGTTTTAGTTCAAGAAATATCTAAATCAATTGTTAACAAAAAAGGCTATTTTGTTAGTGGAAAATTTGACCAATTTCAACGCAGTATTCCCTATTCTGCTTTAGTGAGTGCTTTTTCTGAACTCGCCAGATTAATCTTAAGCGAAAGTCAGCAGCAATTAGATCAATGGCGGGAAAAACTCTTAGGAGTTTTGGGGCCAAATGGACAAATTATTATTGATGTAATTCCCGAAATTGAACTGATTATCGGCCCTCAACAGACGGTATTAGAATTAGGTTCTGCGGAATCTCAAAACCGTTTTAATTTAGTCTTTCAAAACTTTATTCGTCTGTTTTGCCAAGCCGAACATCCTTTAGTAATTTTCTTGGATGATTTACAGTGGGCTGACTCAGCAACTCTGAAATTAATCAAATTAATGTTAATGGATGATTCCACCTCCTATTTATTTTTAATTGGTGCTTATCGAGATAATGAAGTCAGTCCCACCCATCCGTTAATGATGATGTTAGAGGGGCTAAAATCCGAGTCCTTTACCTCAGAAACCGAACCACAAGCTAATCGCTTAATTCATGAAATTCATTTAACGGCTTTAAATTTAGAGCAAGTTACTGAACTGGTGGCGGATACCTTACATAGCGATCGCAACACCGTTCTACCCTTAGCAGAATTAGTCATCAGAAAAACTCAAGGAAATCCATTTTTTGTGAATGAATTTCTCAAAACTCTATATCAAGAAAAACTCCTCCATTTTAATTCAGAACGCATTGCTTGGCAATGGAGTTTGGCAGAAATTCAAGCCCTCGATATTACCGATAATGTCGTTGAATTAATGATTGGAAAACTCCAGAAACTTCCCCAGGAAAGTCAACAAGTTTTACAATTAGTCGCCTGCGTTGGGAATCAATTTGATTTAAACACCTTATCGTTAATTTATGGCAAAGAATCCCTCGGCACTTTTCGAGATTTATTACCCGCTTTAAAAGAAGGTTTAATTAAACCTTTGTTCGATGCTGACAATTTAGAACCCGAACAAATTAATCCCTATTTAGTCTTAAATTATAAATTTCTCCATGATCGAGTCCAACAGGCTGCCTATTCCTTAATTGCTGACTCTCAAAAACAATTTGTTCACCTCACTATCGGTCGGCTATTACTAGCAAATACACCGCCTCAATATTGGTTAGAACGGGTTTTTGATTTAGTTGATCACCTCAATGTCGGTCGGTCTTTAATTACAGATGAACAAGAAAAATTGCAACTGGCAAGTTTAAATTTAGAAGCCGGAAAAAAAGCAAAAGATGCCACTGCTTATAGTGCCGCCCGGGAATATTTAATGGCAGGAATTGAAATTTTACCCGGTGAAATTTGGATTGAACATTATCCTTTAGCCTTTTCGCTATATCGAGAACAGGCAGAAGTTGAATACTTGAATGGGAATTTTGCTGAAAGTGAAACCCTAATTCAATTAATTTTAGAACAGTCTCAATCAATTTTAGAAAAAGCCGAAGTTTATAATCTTCTCCTGATTCAATATACCTTACAACTAAAGGATGAATCTGCCATCAATGCCGGGACAAAAGCCTTAGCTTTATTTGGGATAGAGTTACCCACAGAAAATCTACAAACGGTAATTCCCCAGGAATTAGAGTCTTTACAAAACTCCCTAAATATTAATAATTTATCTGCTTTATTGGATCAAAATTCAATTGTAGAACCCGATAAAAAAATTATTTTAAAATTACTCAATAATTTAGCACCTCCCGCCTATGTAAGTAATCCTAGTTTATGGACAGTTATTATTCTCAAAGGCGTAAAAGTTTCTATTGAATCAGGTTACACTTCAGAAGCCGGATTTTTCTATGCGACCTATGGAATTTTACTCGCCGCACTCTTTGGTCAATATCAAACTGCTTATGAGTTAGGTCAACTGGGATTAAAATTAAATAAAAAGTGGAATTATCCGATTTATAAAGTATCAGCATCCTTAATTAGTTGTCTCAACTATTGGTTAGAACCCCTTAAAAATTCAAACGTCTTGGGTCATGAGGGCTATCAATCCGCTTTAGAATCAGGAGATTTACAATATGCAGGTTATTTGTTAAATAATCAATCCTTGAATTTAATGGCGCAAGGGGTTAACCTGCCTAAATTCTTAGTTGAAGTTAAAAATTATTTGAAATTTGGCTATAAAACCGAAAATCATTTAGTGATTGATAGCTTAACGGGACTGCGAGGAATTCTGCTCAATTTAATCGGTGAAACTGCTAATTTAGTATCCTTTGATAGTCCCGAAATTACCGAATCTGATTATATTAATAATAGCCAACAAAAACAAAAATTCTATTCTCTGTGTCTTTATCAAATTTTAAAACTGCAAGTGTTATATTTATATGGAGAAGTCGAACTCGCCTTGGAATTA
Source organism: Planktothrix serta PCC 8927 (assembly GCF_900010725.2). Lineage (NCBI taxonomy): Bacteria > Bacillati > Cyanobacteriota > Cyanophyceae > Oscillatoriales > Microcoleaceae > Planktothrix > Planktothrix serta. Next base: position 102,353 of record NZ_LR734871.1, read on the forward strand.
ACCTGGGAAATAGAAAAATCTCTGCAATTTATTCAAGGTTTAATTTCGGTCACAGAATATTATTTTTATTCTTCGTTGGTTTTCATCGCCAATTTAGATCGAATTTCGGCATCGGAACAAGAACAATTTTTAGAAAAAGTTAAAACTAATCAAGAAAAATTCAAAACTTGGTCAGATAACTGTCCCGCAAATTTCTTGCATAAATATCTTTTAGTAGAAGCTGAAATCGCTCGATTTTCTCAACGTTCCTTTGAAGCAATTGATTTATATGAACAAGCCATTTCTACAGCCCAAGAAGCCGGATTTATTCAAAATGTTGCCTTAAGTCATGAACTAACTGCTAAGTTCTGGATGAATCACGATAAATTAAAATATGCTAATATTCACCTGCGAGAAGCTTATTATAGTTATCAACGTTGGGGTGCAATTCGTAAAGTCGAACAGTTAGAAACTCAATATGCTCAACTCAAACATTTAGCCTCTCTCAAACCTTCCTTATTTGAAGCGCAATCTATTACCCTAAATACCTCTCACGGTAGCCGTTTAGCTTTATTGGATTTAAGCACGGTGATTAAAGCGTCCCAAGCCATCTCGCGTGAAATTGTTTTAGAACGATTGTTAGCAAGCTTAATGAAAATTGTGATTGAAAATGCCGGGGCGCAAAAAGGGTTTTTAATTCTATATCAGGGGGAGCAATTAGTAATTGAAGCGGAAGCTTCAACGAATTTAGAAGACGTGATTGTACATCCCAAAATTCCGGTTGAAACCTGCAACTATTTACCCTTGACTGTAATTTATTATGTGGAACGAACAGGTCAAGATGTAGTGTTAATGAATGCCACACTGGAAGGACAGTTTACCCATGATATTTATATTAATACTCATCAAGTTAAATCGATTTTATGTACACCGATTATTAGTCAAGGCAAACTCTTAGGAATTTTATACTTAGAAAATAACTTAACGGCTGGAGCTTTTACTTCCGAACGAATTGAAGTTTTAAACTTACTTTCTTCTCAAGCTGCTGTTTCCTTAGAAAATGCCTTGTTATATGCCTCCGTTGAAAATAAAGTTCAAGACCGTACCCAAGAAATCAACGAGAAAAATTTACGTTTAGAACAAACTTTAAACCAATTGCAACATACCCAAGCCCAATTAATTCAAAGTGAAAAAATGTCTTCTTTAGGACAAATGGTAGCCGGAGTTGCCCATGAAATTAATAATCCTGTTAGTTTTATTTATGGTAATCTCACCCCCGCCAGTGAATATGTTCAAGATTTATTACGATTAATTCAAGTCTATCAACAAGAATATCCTCAACCTAATCCCTTAGTTGAAACCACAATTTCCGAGATTGATTTAGAGTTTTTAGTTGTAGATTTACAAAAACTATTAGTCTCGATGAAAGTAGGAGCCGAACGCATTCGTAATATTGTTTTAAGTCTGCGAAACTTCTCTCGTTTGGATGAAGCCGAGATGAAACCTGTAGATATTCATGAAGGCATTGATAGCACCTTAATGATTTTACAACCTCGACTCCGGGCTTCTACCCATAGTGCAGAAATTGAAATTATTAAAAACTATGGTCAACTGCCAAAAATTAACTGTTATGTGTCTCAATTGAATCAAGTTTTTATGAATATTATTAGTAATGGAATTGATGCTTTAGAACATCGTCGCCATCTGATGAATCAGGCTGATTTCCCCCCCACTATTATTATTTCTACTGACTTAATTGAGAATAGTAAAGTTCAAATTTCCATTTCCGATAATGGTTCCGGCATGAATTCAGATATTTTACAACGAATTTTTGATCCCTTTTTTACCACAAAACCCGTCGGTAGTGGGACGGGCTTAGGTCTATCGATTAGTTACTCAATTATCGTCGATCGTCATCAGGGCGAGATGAGTTGCAATTCTACGCCCAGCGAAGGCGCGGAATTTATCATCCTCATCCCAATCGATTAGAAATTTTGGGGACTGAACGTTGGCACTTGATGACACGGGTGTAAAAATTAAAATACAAAAACAATGGGAAAAAAAGTGATGAAATTTATCAACCGTGTCAACTTCAAAAAGGGTAAGTCAGTGTTTATGAAAAATCCCCAGCTTTTGGTTGACTGGGGAAAGCGCGAATTGAGAACGTGCGATAGTATTTATAATTTAACCGGACAAGATTTGCTGACACATCTACCTTTAGATAGATATGGCAACAAAGTTGATTGTTTGGCCAATTTATAGGGATTTATCGATCGCCCGTCCCGCATCTTCTGCTTTTTCTTGGAGGTGTTGAGCACCCTTAGAAGCCTGACGTTTAAGACCCATTGAGGTGTCTTCTGCCTGATTTTTGGCTGTATCTAGGGCATCTTTGGTGTTATTTTTGACGTTCCGCATACCTCGTTTGGTGCCTCCCATCCAATCGTCCGCGACTTCACTGGCAGACTCACCGACTCTTTCGGATAAATCTTTCACCCGTTCTGGCAAAGGCTTGCCATTTTTATAATTTTCGACGAATTCTTGAGGGTTGTTGACTTTATTGATATTAGATTTTGCACTATCAATTAATGCTTTAGCTTTGGCATCTGCTTTAGGGTTGGAGACGTCGGTATCGCTGTAAGGATACATTCCCCCTTTCTGTTTGTCTTGAACTGGGTGATAAAGTTCCTTTTTGTATCCTTGCGTTTCATTGTAACTCGCATTGTCAGACACCTGAGCAGTCGGAGTTTTATTACTACAAGCGGTACTGATCAATAGTAATACTCCAGCTAAAAAGACACCCATAATACTTTTTAGGGAAACTGAGCGCAGGGCTTCAATTAATTTCTTCATTTTTATTACTCCTAAACTAGCCTTAAAACAATTGAATTTGTTTTTATTACTCTCTTAGCTTAAAAAAAATCAAAGCTTTGAACCTCTAACTCAGGGATGAATTTTGATGAGTTCCTAAAATCCGATTCTACTCATTTCGGTTTAAATAAGATTAAAACCCGATTCTATCGAGTTTGTGTTAATCCAACTTATTTAATTAAGGGAAAAACGTAGAATTTGATGGATTTTATTTTTTTAAACATCTATCTAAAGTAATAATTGGGATGAAATTGACCTCAGATTTAGAGGCAACTCTGGGGTGATGTCTAGTTAAAGTTGCGGTCAGTTTAATGCTATTAATGTTAGCGGAACAGCAACACGGGAATATGGCTACTGCGGAGAATTTGAGCCGTTGTACTACCGATAACCAGATGACGAATGCGGCTATGTCCATAAGCCCCCATCATCAGCAGACTGATGTTATTTTCTTCTGCATACTGAGCGATCGCAATTTCTGGATTACCCTCTACAATGCAACAAGTTGGCTCAAACCCTGCCTTTTGTGCTTGTTGTTTGACATCATAAATTTGAGCTATTGCCGTTTCATCTTCTGAACTTTTAGCAACCGTAATAATATGCAATTCTAAGCCATTAAATACCTTGGAATTTCCCAGAAATTCTATAATTTTTTCACAGCTTGCACTACCATCATAGGCCAGTAACAACCGATAAATAGGCTGATATTGGCGAGAGGTAATTAAACAAGGTTTATGACTAGCACGGACAATTCGTTCCAGATTTGCCCCCAAATGTCCAGAGGCAAATTCCGCAGTTTCTCCTCGTTTTCCCAAAATAATTAAATCGGTTTGAGCTTCAAATTCATGCAAACAATCAACTAAAAATCCGGTTTCATGAATCAACTTAACTTCCTGAACTCCATAACTAGAAAGCACTTGATTTGCATTTTGTAAAATCAGTTTAGCCTGTTGATGGTTTAGTTTAGCTTTTTCCCGTTCTAATGCCACTAATTGATTCAGGAGGGCATCAGAAGCATCGATACCAATACTCCCACTTAGATTTTTAGCTTTTGCCGCCGTCTTATCCCTTGTATCGGTGACATACAGAACGTCTACACTTGCTTCTAATCGAGTTGAAAACCAGGCTGCATATTGATAGCTACTTTGAGAAAAAATAGAGCCATCAGTACATAATAAAATTCGTTTCATTTTGATTTGTCTCCGTTTTATTTGAATAATCGACAATGGAGCCGATACTGATAACTGAGCAATAATAACTGTTAATGACCTGGCATTTTTTCTGTTGCATCAGGTTGATTGTGAATCCCTAATTTCTCGATTAAAGTAGCACTGGCTTCATTGAGCCCTACCAATTCCACATCAGCCCCAGCCCGACGAAATTTGATCACGACTTGATCAATTGCAGCCACCGCCGATTGATCCCAAATATGGGCATAGCTAAAGTCTAGGGTGACTTTTTCTAGTTCTTCGTGAAAGTCAAAATTTGCTAAAAAATCATCAACAGAAACAAAGAAAATTTGACCTGCAATTTTGTAGGTGCGGTGCATCCCATCAGGACTCAAGAGTTGATCCACAAACACCACTTTAGCAATTTTGCGGGAGAAAAAGACCGTACTCAAAGCAATACCAGCCACAACTCCGATCGCTAAATTATGACTAAAAACGGTAATCAATACTGTTGTAATCATGGCGGCAGTTTCACTACGCGGAATCTTTTGAATCTGTCTTAAAGATGACCAATTAAACGTTCCAATGGAAACCATAATCATCACCGCAACGAGGGCAGCCATCGGAATTTGCCGTACCCAATTCCCCAAAGCCAAAATAAAGAAAAGCAGCAAAATCCCGGCACTAAATGTTGATAAACGTCCCCGTCCCCCAGATTGAATATTAATCACCGATTGTCCAATCATGGCGCAGCCAGCCATTCCCCCGAAGAAACTGGTAATAATATTAGCAATTCCTTGTCCTTTGGCTTCTTGATTTTTATTGCTGGGTGTATTGGTTAATTCATCCAACAAAGAAGCTGTGAGCAAGGATTCTAAAAGCCCAACAATTGCCAAGGTAATCGCGTAGGGAAAAATAATATTTAGGGTTTCTAAATTCAGAGGAACTTGGGGAATTAAAAAAGGCGGAAAAGTTGTTGGTAAATCTCCCATATCCCCAACAGTGGGAACCTTAATTCCAGTAATCAGAGAAATTGCGGTTATTGTAATAATTGCTACTAATGGCGAGGGCACAATTTTAGTTAATCGGGGTAGCAAATAAATAATTGCTAAAGCTGCTGCTGTCATCACATATACAGCAAAAGGAACATTGGTCAGTTGGGGAAGTTGGGCTAAAAAAATTAAGATGGCTAGGGCATTCACAAAGCCTATCATCACCGCACGAGGAACATATTTTAACTGTCGTCCCAACTTTAGCCAGCCAAAAATAATCTGAATTATTCCAGTCAAAATACCCGCAGCAAATAGATACTGTAAGCCATGATCTTTGACTAGAGAAATCATCAGCAGTGCCATGGCTCCAGTAGCAGCAGAAATCAATCCCGGTCGTCCCCCACAGATAGCAGTAACTACGGCAATGATAAATGAACTATATAGTCCGACTTTGGGGTCAACTCCGGCAATAATAGAAAAAGCGATCGCTTCTGGAATTAGGGCCAGTGCAACAACTGTTCCCGCTAAAAGATCACCTCGAACATTAGAGAGCCACTCTCGTTTCCATGCTGTAATATTCAATTTCCCTCCGTTAGACAATCAAATGTTTAAAGCCCCCTTGGATCATTTTGGTGATCACAAAGTTGACTTATCGCTATCATCAGTAATTAAAATTTCTCACTCAGGGAGAATAAAATTGTTGCCTAGTCTGCTTTTCTAGATTTGCTCTAAACAACCCTTGAAGAGATGTTCCCCATTTTAGGGTGGACAGGTTTGCTTGAAGCTAGATTTAAAAATACTGGCGAACATTAACATAGCTAAGGTATAAAGATTTCTAAGATGCCCAAATTTTAGATTTGATTGGGTTCAAAAAAGCATACCATCAAACCCAAGTAGATCGCTATCACCGATTGGCATGATCTCGGACGGATGACGGAAATTTGGGTCTAACTATATAATTAAGGCAGCAGATTAGCCATGCTCTACCCCCTGATAGGAACCAAAAACGAAATATTCTGATAGCATCAAAGAAGAGTGGATCATGGGTGGACTATCCACCCCCAGTAGAGGAAACCCGAAAAACTAATGGCATGGATACGCATCTACACCATTAGAATTTGTAGAGTAATCTGTATTTTAACAGTTAAAACTGAAATTCGCTATTAGCATGACATCTGAACATATCCGCCAACGCTCCGAAATTCTCGGCACTCAAGTAATCACCCGTGACAGAGGTAGACGACTTGGGATCGTCAGTCAGTTATGGGTAGACGTAGATCAGCGTGAAATTGTAGCGATCGGAATCCGCGATAATATTCTGGCGATCGCTGGAATGCCAAAATTTATGTACCTGAGTAGTGTCCGCGAAATCGGTGACGTAATTTTGGTGGATGATGATACCGTCCTCGAAGAAGACGTGGATGTAGAAGCCTACAGTACCCTGATCAATAGTGAAGTGATCACCGAAACGGGAGAACCGTTAGGGCGAGTCCGAGGGTTCAGATTTGATACCCGTGATGGCAAATTAGAATCCTTAATTATCGCCTCCATTGGTCTACCTCAAATTCCTGAACAAGTGATTAGCACCTATCAATTGTCCATTGAGGAAATTGTCAGTAGTGGCCCTAATCGCTTAATTGTATTTGAGGGTTCAGAAGATCGTTTACAACAGCTTTCTGTCGGTTTGTTAGAACGTTTAGGCTTAGGGGAAGCTCCTTGGGAAAAAGAAGAAGAGGGAATGTATTATCCGCCAACGGTTAAACCCGCTAACCAGTTAGGAACTGGGCTACCCCAAACCCCTCCCCAACGAGCGGGTCGCGCCCCTGCTGTGGCTCAGGAAGAAGCTTGGGACGAAAACGATGCTTGGGAAGAACATCCCGCCCCTGTTCAACCCCTGCGTCAACCCCAACCGATTTATGATGACTATGAAGAAGAGGATAACTGGGGCGATGTCGAACGGGATGAGGATGATCGCTATCGAGAACGGGAATTAGTTCCCATTGACCCTCCCCGTCAAGATCAAAAGCTCTACGCCAGAGAATTAAACTATGAATACGAAAATGAAGTAGATGCTAACGCTTGGAATGATGACGAAACTCCTCAACCCTATCAACCCCCCCGAATTAATATTCCAGAGAAGAAGAAAATGCCGGAATATGAGGAGTAAGACACCCGATTTAACAGGCAAGATGCCTGTTCCACACACCTGTTAACTAATCAACAAAAAACCCCCGGCATTTAGCTGGGGGTTAACTATCAGGGTGCATCTGATTTATTTATTCTCTAAGTTGGGAAATAATCCGGGTATTTTCCCAAAAGCTACTCTTGACGGTCTTCAGCAACGGTTAAAAAATTTTGATTCCCAGGATTTTGTATTTTAGAATACAGAATGACGATAAGAGTCAATGGGCAAAATACTAATTCATCTATTCAAGAGTAGTGGGTTATAGGGAAAGAGTAACGTGCTGAAAAAATTATTGATCGTGGGATTAGTTGCATTAGCTCTTTTGGTTGGGCCTTTGACGGGAACAGCCTGGGCGCAAGAGGCAGTAGAAAACCCCATTAATGTAGGGGATACAGCATTTATGCTGGTTTCTGCTGCCTTAGTGTTGTTTATGACACCAGGGTTAGCTTTCTTTTATGGTGGATTAGTGCGATCGCGCAACGTTCTCAACACGATGATGATGAGCTTCATCTTGATGGGAATTGTGGGTGTGACCTGGGTATTCTGGGGATATAGCCTCGCTTTTGATGTCTCTACTCCCGTCTCAGCAGGCTTTGGCCAAGGGATTGAACAGTTTATTGGCGGATTAGATTGGGTATTTTTAAATAAAGTCACAGCCGATGCGCCTGACCCCATTGGCTATGCCGGAACCATCCCCCACCAGTTATTTATGGTGTATCAGATGATGTTCGCCATCATCACCCCGGCCCTAATTTCTGGGGCGATTGTAGAACGGATGAGTTTTAAAGCTTATTTTTGGTTTGTCTTATTGTGGTCTACGTTCGTTTATTCTCCCTTAGCCCATTGGGTTTGGGGTCGGGGTTGGTTACAAGCCATTGGTTCCTTAGACTTTGCGGGTGGAACGGTGGTTCATATCAGTTCTGGTGTCTCGGCGGTGGTTATCGCTTGGATGATTGGCTCTCGTAAGCATTTTATGGTGCTTCCCCATGTTCCCCATAATGTTCCTTTTGTGCTGTTAGGAATTGGGATGTTATGGTTTGGCTGGTTTGGCTTTAATGCGGGTAGTGCTTTAAGTGCAGGTTCTTTAGCGACCGTTGCCTTTGTCGCCACGATGGTCTCAACCTCAGCCGGAGGGTTGACTTGGGCAATTGTGGAATGGATTTTACGCGGTAAACCCACAGCCGTTGGTACTGCTAGTGGTTTCTTAGCAGGATTAGTGGGTGTTACTCCCGCAGCCGGATTTGTTACTCCCGTTGGTGCAATTTTAATCGGTTCTATCACTGCCGTTTGCTGTTTCTATGCAGTCAGTTGGCGGGTGAAATTACAATTTGATGATTCTTTAGATACCTATTCTGTTCATGGCGTCGGTGGAACTGTTGGCGCTATTTTAACCGGAGTTTTTGCTACAAAAACTGTTAACCCTGCTGGATTAGATGGACTTCTGTATGGAAATCCAGGACAATTAATTCCTCAAATTATTGGGGTGATTGCTACTTATATTTTTGCAGCGGCTGGAACTTTTGTGATCATGAAAATTCTCGGTTCCGTGATGGAACTACGAGTTAAATCGATGGTCGAAGAACAAGGTTTAGATATTGATCAACACGGTGAAGAAGGGTATGGTGAAGACTTTGCTTCTGGTTTAAGTTTTGCGACTGAAACTTATACAAGAAAAGAAGGTTAGTTTCTAGCTATAGGAGGGAACAGGGAACAGGGAACAGGGAACAGGGAACAGGGAACAGGGAACAGGGAACAGGGAACAGGGAACAGGGGGAAATAACAATTCCCAATTCGTAATTCGTAATTCGTAATTCGTAACTCGTAATTCCTAATTCCCAATTCCCAATTCCCTACTATAAAGTTTTCATCGCTTCCACAACCTTTTGTGAAATAAAAGGCAACATTTCTTGATTTTTACTTTGAGCTTTTCCTTCTGTAAATACAACTAATATATAAGGTCGAGTAGCAGGAAGTTCAATATAAGCCGCATCATGACGAACTTGACTGGTATGTCCTGCTTTTGACCAGATTTTTGCAGTTTTAGGCAATCCATCTCCTAAAAAACCATTGACTTGATTCTCTGGATTTTCTGCTAAATCAGTGGGGTCAAGACTGCGTTTAATTAACTTCATCATTTGCAAGGAAGCAATAGAAGAAACCGCAACACCGCCGATAATACTATGCAATAATCGAGCCGTTGCATTTGTTGTTAACATATTGCGATTTTCCATTAATTCCCCTAAAAAAATTCGTTCTCGACCATAAGCGCCGTCACACCAGGTTTTTTGATTAACATTAATCGATTCAAATTCCGGCCAGTTGAGGGTTTGCAAATAACGGTTAACTAAATTGCGTTGACTTTTCCAAGTTTCAAACGGCCCTGTAGATAATTCTGGCCCGCTTGTGCTTCCCGTTAACACATCCACTACTAAACTGGTGGCATCATTACTAGAATCAATGATCATATCTCTAGTTGCTCGTTCCAATTCTGGGGTTGTTCGTAACATCCCCTTTTCTTTCCATTCAAAAACAGCCACCAGATAAAATAATTTCACAATACTGGCGGGATAAATTCGTTCAATTCCGCGATAGTTAAATCCCCGAACAGGATATTTCCAAAATTCTTCCGGGGTTAACGCGCCTCCGGTATTGACAGAAATCGGGGGGTCATAAACTAACCAGGTTATCGCCAATTGATTTGCAGCTAAACCTGGAAATTGTGTGCGCGTTGCATCTATAATGCCTTTGCCAAGGGTTTCTAATTGTTCATCGGAATGGAAAAAAGTCATTTCGGTTGACAGTTGACGGTTAACAGTTGACAGTTGACAGTTGACACCTATTCCTCTATCGGCTTATCTAAGATGGTTGAATGTTTATCAAATCCGATTGAGTATTCCTGTAGAGAGAATTTAGATCTCTATGATGCGACCGAGTGCCAAACTTTAGCAACACAAGCGAGGAAAGGTCGTCATTTACGTCTATTTCCTGAACCCCAAAATCATATTAGTAATTCACCCAGTATTTTAGTACAATTATGCGAAGATGATTATACTGCTTGGTTAACCACTTCAGATCGGAATCAGCTAGAGATTGCTACTCAACCCTATCAAGCCCAAATTTGGTCAGAAGATCAAATTCAAGCTGCAATTCCCCAGATTATTCAGTTTACACAAGCCGCAATGGCAATCCCCAATTATTACCTTTGGGGAGGAACAGTCGGCCCTAATTATGACTGTTCGGGTTTAATTCAAGCTGCGTTTGCTGCGGTCGGAATTTGGATACCCAGGGATGCTTATCAACAGGAAGCCTTTACAAAATCAATGGCTTTTAATCCTGAACAATTAGATTTTTCTTGTCTTCTCCCCGGAGATTTAATATTTTTTGGAACAGCCCAAAAAGCCACTCATGTTGGATTGTATCTCGGAGGAGGAGAATATATTCACAGTTCAGGAAGAGAACACGGTCGGAATGGAATTAAAGTTGATATCTTATCACCCGAAGGAGATGCCTGTATTCAATATTATTTTCAACACTTGCGGGGAGCAGGGCGAGTTATTGGTAGTTATCAACCTGCTTCTGTATTTCATTAATTAGGACGCTAAAATGCAACCCACAAAAATTAAAATTCAGCCCTCCCAGCCTTTGGTAGAACCTCAATCCTCTGGAGGTTTATTTAAACCCATTAAAGTTATCCTCGGTTTCTTAAAACCTTACTTAAAATGGATGATTTTAGGGGGGACGTTATTTTTCTTGGCTGCTAATTTTAGAACCCATTGGCAAGCTATTTCAGAAATTGAAATCACTTCAACGGGATGGATGTATCTTTCCTTAGCCTTATTGGTGACGCTTTTGGCTCACCTTTGGTCGGGATGGGTTTGGTTAATTATTATTCGGATGTTCAAACAACCCGTTAGAACCCGTTGGGGATTACAAGTTTATTTAATCACAAATATTGCTAAATATCTACCCGGAAATATTTGGCATTTTTATGGGCGAATTGTAGCGATGAAGGATTCGGGTGTGGCTCTGGGAGTTGCAACTTTGAGTGTATTACTCGAACCGTTAATGATGGCAACAGCAGCATTAGGAGTGGCTTTAATTAGCTATCATAGCCCCTTTTGGATGTTGCAAATTCTCGGTTTAATTGCTTTGGGAATTGGGATTCATCCTCGAATTTTAAACCCTATTCTTAAATATTTAGAAAAATCAAAATTAAAAAAGAAACCGCCTAATCTCCCCGAACCTCCTTTCTGTCAATTAGAGTCTTATCCGATTAAACCTCTCCTCGGAGAAGTGGGATTTATTGGATTAAGATGGTTAGGGTTTATGTTCACTTTATTGGCATTACAGCCCCTGCGTTTTGATCAGATTCCCCTATTATTAGGTGCTTATAGTTTAGCGTGGTTATTAGGGTTAATCATTCCGGGTGCACCAGGAGGATTAGGGGTGTTTGAAGCCACGGCTTTAGCCTTATTGAGCCATCAATTTTCTACTCCTATTTTATTAAGTGCGATCGCTTTTTATCGTTTAGTCAGTATTATCTCTGAAACCGTGGCTGCATTATTAGCACAATTAGATCGAAAATTCTTCGACAATTCTCATCCCATTCAATAAGATGGAACAGGCATCTTGCCTGTTATGTTATCAGAAACCGGGTTTCTTCAACGAGATTTCTGTTATTCAGCAAAGATTAAGACAGAAACCCGGTTTCTTATTCCCTACTATCTGTCAGCGATTTTTCCTAATATCAGAAACCGGGTTTCTTCAACGAGATTTCTGTTATGCAGCCAAGATTAAGACAGAAACCCGGTTTCTTATTCCCTGTTATTAATAGCTTTTTGATACGCTTGAACAAGGAGATCAATTCCTGTAATCGCCGTTCCAACAACTACTGAATGGGCTCCTAAAGTTAAGGCTTTTTTAGCCATTTCGGGTGAGGAAATTCCGCCTTCACAAATAATAGGAACTTGCAACTGATTAACCATTTGGGTTAATAAATCAAAACCGGGAGGAGATTGATCTTGGGTGGCTTTTGTATAACCATATAAGGTGGTTCCCACACAATCTGCACCCGCTAATTCTGCTTCTATAGCAGCCTCTAAACTATCTACATCCGCCATCACCAATTTGCCTAATTCTTGATGAATTTTGGCAATTAAATTCTTAACCGTTTCTCCTTGGGGACGTTCGCGGAGGGTGGCATCAATGGCAATGATATCAGCCCCCGATTTTGCGATCACTACGGCATCTTCAAATCGAGGTGTAATATATACATCAAACCCCGGAATTTGTTGTTTCCAGAGTCCAATAATCGGTTGAGAAACCCGTTGACGCACCGCTTCAATATGCTGAGGAGTATCAATTCTCACCCCTACAGCACCTCGATTAATAGCAGCTTTAGCCATAGCTGCAATCACAATAGGATCATGCAAAGGAGAATCAACAGGTGCTTGACAGGACACAATTAATCCGTGAGTTAATGTTAACAAAAGATCAGATTTCATGGTTAAAAATAAACCCTAAAGGACAAAAGTTGTTAATATAGCAATCCGTGTAGGATTTGTGAAAAAATTCTGTAGGGGTTTGGTCTCCAAACCCTCTTTATATCTGGGTTTGGAGACCAAACCCCTACGATAAAATATTACAACCTATTTAGGACTGCTATATCATTTTATTGAGTAACTCATCCGGTTGAATTGGTTTTGTTAAACAATCATAATTTTTAAAAGCGGAATTAAACTTAGATTCAGAATAACAGCTTTCATGAGTTAATGCTAAAATTTTCATCTTTTGGGTGTGGGGTTGATGATGGAGTTGCTTCAGAATTTCATAACTGACTTGTCCCGGTAAATTCAGGTCAATAATTACCGCATCCGGTTGTAATAATTCAATTTGTTGAACGGCGGTAAACCCTTCCATTAACCAAACCATTTGATATCCGGCGGCGGTTAATAAATCACAAATTAAAGTCGCGGTTTCTTCATCCCGTTCAATTAAAACACACTTGCGGTGAGGAGAATTCAGAAACCGGGTTTCTGTCTTAATCTTGGCTGAATAACAGAAATCTTCTAGAGAGGTTTTAAAGGAGGATTCAGTCATTTTACCTTGAGATTTTTTAGAGATCAAGGGTAAAGCGGGTAAATGTACTGTAAAGATTGAACCCACTCCAATTGTTGATTGAAATTGAATCACGCCGCCATGTAATTCTACTAATTGTTTTGTTAAAGCTAACCCCAAACCTGTACCTCCATACTGACGATCATAACTCGAATTTAACTGCTGAAATTTTTCAAATAAAAGGGATTTTTTATCATCAGGAATGCCGATCCCTGTATCTTCAACTTGCAAAATAGCAATATTATTCTCTACTTTTAGTTTCAAAGTGACTTGTCCCCCATCTGGCGTGAATTTGAGCGCATTTTCTAATAAGTTAAATATAATTTTTTGAATGCGCTTTCGATCTCCTGTAAACCGAGTTTGATTTGATTTAAGTTTCAGATCAATCGTGAGATTTATTTGCTGAGTTTGAGCTTTTTCTTGAAAACTTTTTAACGTTTGGCGCACTAATTTGGATAGAGAAAATTCACTAATTTGGAGAACAGTTTTTCCCGCTTCTACTTGAGATAAATCCAAAATATCATTAATCAATTCTAATAACTTTTCCCCACTATCATGAATTATTTTTAAATAGCGCTGTTGCTTATCGGGGGACATTTGTTGATTAGTTTGTTGTTCTCCTGAGTAACGTAATAATGTTTCGGAAATTCCAATCACACAGGTTAAGGGGGTGCGTAATTCGTGGCTCATCGCTGCTAAAAATTGGCTCTTAGCCCGGTTTGCGGATTGGGTTCCTAATAAAGCATCCTGAAGGGCTTGGGTTCGTTCTCGGACTCGTTGTTCTAGGGTTTGTTTTTGTTGTTGAACTTGAGCATAAAGTTGCGCCTGGTGAATCGCAATTGATAAGTGTTGGGTAATTTGGTTTAAAAACCGTTTTTCCATTGTTTCCCACTGACGTTCTTCTAAACATTGATGAGCAATTAATAAACCCCATAATTCCTCCTGAACAACAATCGGAACGACTAATATTGATTGAACTTGAAATTGTTTTAAAAACTCAATCAAACAAGTGGAGGAATGATAAGCTTCTTCAAGATTAGAAACGGATTGAATCAAGCCTTGGCGATATTTATTCTGAAAATCACACCCATATTTTAAACAATACTGATCTTCGGATAAATTTAAAACCGAAAGAATCTGATCACAAGAACGCGCTTCGTAGGTAACTTTTCCGAGAGGACTCCCTAAAGCACCTTTTCTAAGGGACTTGGGTTGTTTTTTTGTTGTTGTTTCTCCTTCAAAATCAATCCTATCTGTCTTTAATATCGATGAGTGGTGTATATTAAATTGATAGATTAACAACCGATCCACTAATAAAAATTGGCGCAACTGCTCAACCGCCGTTGACAAAATCACCGATAAATCCAAACTCTGGCGAATCTGAGTTGTGACTTGATTCAGGAGTCGCTCTTGTTGAAGCTGCTGATATAGGGGATCGTCCACAGGCTTATATAATCGTCATTCTAAGGAATAAGGGGAGGAAGAAACAAAGCAAAAAGATTGTAGCCATTTTTGTAGCTATTAACAAGTTTATGATTCTAAACTTGACAGAAAAGTCTTACCTGATCAGTATGATCTTGGAATAACCTCTGTTTGCGTTGAACCGCCAAAATGAATGAGCAGCCAATCTCCCATAACTTTCGATTCTACCTTAGCTTATGTCCTTTCTCATGACTTTCAAGTCAGTTCTACCACTTTAGGACTGATTGTTGCTAAGAAGTTCGCCCAAAACCCTGATTTACCTGGAGTGATTGTCATGGATGGGGATCACTTTTTAGGGATGATTTCACGCGCAAAGTTTCGAGAACAGATGAATACCCCGCAGCGAGAAAATGTTTATTTCAATCGTCCAATTCAGATGCTTCTCGATTATCTCAGAATTCCTGCTTTGATGCTGGATCAAAATTGTAAGATTACCAATGCTGTCAATAGTGTATTAAATCGAGCTAAAGAATTGATTTATGAGCCGATTGTTGTGGTTTTTGAAAATAATATATTTCGGATTCTGGATGTTCAAGCTTTGTTGTTAGCTCAAAATCAACTCTTAAATTATTCTCAGAATATAATTCAACAACAACAATCTCAAATTGAAAAATCTTTTCAAGGGATTGAAAAGGAAAAAAACAAACTTAAAGAGTATAGTAAATATTATAAAGATAAACAGGAATTTGTTAAAAAAAATTATGAGGATTTTTTAAAAGTTAAGCAGCAAGAAATTTTTGAAACCGCCCAAAAAATCACTGAAATCAACGAAGACTTTTTACAAATTAGTCAGTTAGTAATTACCGAAACTAGCAAATCTTTTCATTCAATTTTTTTAAATACCCATTCTATCAATGCTAATACCAATCAAATTAAAGAGATTAGCGAATTGATTTCTAAAGATTTAGAATCGATTGACTCAGCTTGTAATTTAAGTGGTAAGATTCTTCAACAAATTCGTCATCTGGCTGTACAAGCATCTATTATCGCCTATCAATCTCAATCAGCCCCCCAAGGATTTAGTAGAATTAATGCAGAAATTAATCAAATGCTCAATCAAATTTTAAATGTGAATCAGCAGATGAACAAAGTTGCTAATCATTTTAGATTTCATGTTCAAAAGCTTCAAGATATTTCTGAAAGTGAAACCAGTATCGCTCGCTCTATTCTCCTGAAAGTAGAACGAGCAGAAATGGTGGTTAAGGAATTAGAACACCTGATTGATAATTATGACCCAAATTTGATTGTTTTAATCGTAGAACAAGCGAAAAATATTAGTCCTGAATTGATTCCAGCCTTCGCTCCTAAACTAGAAAAATTAGAACTTTCTCCCGAAGAAAACCTAACTTCAGACTCAAATCCTCAACATTTAATTGGGTTAATTGAACGCACCTTAAAACACCGAAATCATTCTCATTCTTCTCAAGGATCTCAAGAATAATTCTATTTTTCTCCCGCTAACAAAAGTTGAGCGGCTTCCATCATTTCAGATTGAATTAAGCCCAAATCTTCTCGACTCGTTAAATAGGTTTTTAAAGCTTCTAAAGGATCAATACTACTTCCCCCATCCAATTCAGGTAAACGGGGTCTCGCTAATTGACTCACTAATTCCGGTTGAATAGTATAGGTGTGTGCGCTACTTAAAAGCTGATGCAATTCGGCGGTATTAATCAAATCTAATTGATCTGAACGCAGTTGATAAATTAAGCGGACAACGGCTTCTTGAATCTGATGTTTTTGAATCGCCTTAATTAATATTTGTTGGGGATCATCGGTTTTAGAAAGATCAACTTTAATCGTACAAAAAGCCCGGACAGGTAAGACACAAAACTCCCATTTGACTTGACCTTTTTCAATTTCAATTAATACAAATCCTTTATCCTCTTTCTCTTCACTGAAATCAACTCGTTCAATACTCCCTGGATAAATCACAGGGGGATCATTCGTCCGGTTGAGATTTTGATGTTTGTGAACATGACCTAATGCTACATACTCAAAACACGATCGCGTTAATAACGAAAGCGGAATATTAAATCCTTTACCAACCGCTAAAAATCGTTCCGCCCCTAAATTCGCTTTATCTGCCATTAAATGGCCTAATAAAACCGTTGGTAATTCAGGATTTAAACGCCGAATTTCTCCCTCTAACGCAACCGTTAAACGATCAATTAACAGTTGATTCACCGCTTCTAAAGATAGTCCTTCGGTTTCAGGACGAGTTAATAGAGTTGAACGAGTTAACCAAGGTAAAGTAATCACTTGAATAGCGCCATTTCGAGTTGAAATGGTATGGGTTTCTAAGCTATCACCCACCACAAACCCTGGAACCCCTAAAGTCCGATAAATTCCTAAACTAGCACCTCCCTGTCCCTGAGAATGTTGATCATGATTTCCGACTAATAAAACCGTCGGAATTTCTGCATCTACTAACCGCCGAAATTGTGCCGCAAAAGCTTGTTTAACATAAGGAGCAGGAGTCGCATCAGGAAAAGCATCTCCTCCAAATAATACTAAATCAACGGGTTCTGCGATCGCCCGATCAATACAACGTCCCAAGGTCGCCTTAAAGTCCTCTAAGCGAGTATTTAACCCGGTTTCAGGATTAATTCGTCCATGGGAAAAACTACTCCCTAAATGAATATCCGAAAGATGCAATATTTTAACCATTGCTGAGTCTACTTAAACTGATTAATTCTAGTATAATCGTCCTGGAGATAATTGTGATTTAAAATATAGGGATAATCGAGCGATCGCCCTGAATCAAACAGCTTTTATACCCAACAAAGATGATTTTCTGCCATTGAATTGATCCTCGATAACCCCATCAAAGGGGAAAAGGTTTTAACTGCTTTAATTTTTAACTGTTTTATGCTTTGGACAAAACAACAATCACCTGTTAACCCCTAACGCTTTAGACTGAATGGAGAACCGTTTTAGGAGGGATGCCTTTGACTGAAGCCAATCACTCGATACCCCCAGCGTCAACAATCTCTCGCAAAGAGTTACGCGAGTTAGTGCGGACGCAACTGCAAATGTTACTGGAAATAGGGGACTTGACGGCGGCTAAAAGCATTCTCAAACCTGTACAACCGACGGACATCGCTGAAGCCATCGAAGGTTTACCCGAAACTATGCAGGTGATTGCTTTCCGTTTGCTGTCTAAAGATGAAGCCATCGAAGTTTACGAACAGCTTGACTCCAGCGTCCAACAATCCCTGTGCGAGAAATTCAAGCGCCAAGAAGTCATCGACATTGTGGATAAAATGTCGCCGGACGACCGAGCGCGTTTATTTGAGGAGTTACCCGCCTCGGTAGTGCGCCGCATCGTGGCGGAGTTAAGCCCCACAGAACGTCAATCTACGGCGTTGCTATTGGGCTATGAAGCGGGAACCGCCGGACGGATTATGACGCCGGAGTATGTTTCGCTGAAAGAATATTTTACCGTTAGCCAAAGTTTAGAACGAATTCGCAGTTTAGCCCATGTCACAGAAACGATTTATTCACTCTATGTTACGGACTCAGATCGGCGCTTATTAGGAATTTTATCATTGCGAGATTTAGTTACGGCCCAACTGGATCAAAGTGTCGGTGAAATTATGAATCAGGATATTGTTTCTGTACAAACCGACACCGATCAAGAAGAAGTAGCTGATATTATTCAACGGTACGATTTTTTAGCAATTCCAGTTGTCGATAGTGAACGGCGATTAGTGGGAATTATTACCGTTGATGATGTGTTAGATATTATTCAACAGGAAGCGACGGAAGATATTTATGCTTTGGGGGGTGTACAAACCGATGGTGATAATTATTTTCAGGCAAACTTGCTCACAATTGCCCGGAGACGGGTGGTTTGGTTGTTAGTTTTACTGTTAACAAATAGTGTAACAGGTTCAATTTTGAAAAGTCAGCAAGATCTGTTACAACAGGTTGTAGCCTTATCGTTTTTTATTCCTTTACTAACGGGAACAGGAGGCAATGTGGGGGCACAATCTTCTACCGTTGTGATTCGGGGGATGAATACCGATGAAATTCGGGCAATGGGGCCATTACAAGTGATTGTACGCGAAGGATTAGCCGGAGCGTTGTTAGGTTCAATTTTAGGAATTTTAGCGACAATTTGGGCGGCTATATTTGTGGTACAAGGAAATTTATCCGTTGCTTTAGCGGTGGGGATCAGTTTAGTAGCGATTTCTATTTTAGCATCGGTGGCGGGTTCATCTTTGCCGTTTTTATTCCGTTCATTAAAATTAGATCCGGCTTTAATGTCTGCACCGTTTATTACAACGGCTGTTGATGTTTTAGGGGTTTTGATTTATTTTAATTTAGCTCGATTGATTTTGCAAATTTAGGGGAAATTATCATCGGAATTTTCCAAGTTGATTCCCCTGATCAAGCTAAAAATATTATTTAACTTAAATTGAGATTACTAATATGTTAAGTCAGAAACGATGGCCTGAAATAGTTGAATTGATTTTGATTATTGCTGCAATTATTGGTTCTTTTAGTGTGTTAAGCGGACAAGCCGTAACCTATGCTTTGATTCCGGGATCTTTAGCTTTAGGATTAAATTGGTTAAATCGCCAATTATTAGCTCAACAAACTCGGAAAAGTGCCACAAATACAAAAAGTTTAGTTCAGCAACATCAAGCGGATTTAGATCAATTAATGACTCAGTTACAGACTACAATCAATACTTTAAATATTTCTTCAGGACTGGCTTTTACTCCTAATCCTCAATTGGCTCAGGAATTACAGTCTTTAATGATCGTGATTCAAAATCTTTTAGAACGTCAAAATTTATTAGAAAAAACTTTAAATATGATGCAATCAGAGTTAGAAATTATTGTTCAAACTTTCCAAAAACGCCCAGAATTAGAACAAATCAATAGCTTAACTCATGTAATTGTCGATCTGCAACAATTTATTAATCAATTACCCCAATGGGGAAATTTACAACAACATCAAATGAACGAACTACATCAAAAAGTTGAACAATCACTACAACAACTTTCCGCAGAAATTGCTAACATTCCTAACCAAATTGAACAAGAAATTAAACGACAAGTCAATTCATAATTGAGAGTTGATGCTTAATACTATGATTTCTTAGTTAAAATGCGGAACTAACCGAAGGGAAACAACTGTTACCGCCGCTATCAGTTAGGGTTTAGCCAGCCGTTATCCTCATGAGAAAATTCAGAGGATTTCTATTTGATGCTACCCATCCTTTAAGGGATGCCTTTGTTAACCTCTACAAATATAGCAGTCCTAAATAGGTTGTAATATTTTATCGTAGGGGTTTGGTCTCCAAACCCTCTTTGCGCCTGGGTTTGGAGACCAAACCCCTACANAATGGAGGAGGGACACAAGCCCCTACTCCCCTGTTCCCTGTTCCCTGTTCCCTGTTCCCTATTCCCTGCTATATCATAAAAAATAGTAATTTTTTTCCAGATTTAGGGGTTAAATTTTAACAATGACAGTTTCAGAAACTCGTTCTATTCCTCTGGTTGATCTCGCTGCAAAAACTCGGTTAGCGGCGCAAAAATTAGGAATATTATCAACAGCAGAAAAAAATCAAGCCATTGAAGCGATCGCTCAAGCCTTAGAAGCAGCAGCACCGGAAATTATTGCAGCCAATCAAGCCGATTGTCACACCGCAGAAGCCGAAGGAATTCCCAAACCGTTATACAATCGCCTTAAATTTGATGCCACTAAATTAAATAGTACAATTACGGGATTACGAGACGTTGCTAAATTGCCTGATCCGGTGGGAGTGGTACAAATTCATCGAGAATTAGATCAAGGATTAACGCTTAAAAGAATCACTTGTCCGTTAGGAGTTTTAGGAGTAATTTTTGAAGCCCGTCCTGAAGCCGTGATTCAAATTTCAGCTTTAGCAATTAAATCAGGAAACGGGGTAGTTTTAAAAGGCGGAAAAGAAGCCATTAATTCCTGTCAAGCCTTAGTAAAAGCAATTCGTCAAGGATTATCCCAAACGGCTGTTAATCCTGATGCGGTGCAACTGTTAACCACACGGGAAGAAATTTTAGAATTATTGCGATTAGATGATTATGTTGATTTAATTATTCCGCGTGGTTCTAATTCTTTCGTTAAGTTTGTTCAGGATAATACTCGAATTCCAGTATTAGGTCATGCTGAAGGGATTTGTCATGTTTATATTGATAAATTGGCGGATATTAAAAAAGCCATAGCCATTACCGTTGATTCTAAAACTCAATATCCTGCCGCCTGTAATGCCGTAGAAACTTTATTAGTTCATCAAGAAATAGCCTCTCAATTTTTATTAGAAGCGGTAACAGCCTTACAAGCTAAAAATGTGGAATTGCGAGGAGATGCTAAAACTTTAGCAATTGTTAATATTAAGTCTGCGACGGAGGAAGATTGGTTAACGGAATATACCGATTTAATTTTATCGATTAAAATAGTCGAGAATTTGGAAGCTGCGATCGCTCATATTAATACCTACGGTTCCGGTCATACCGATGTCATTGTAACAGAAGATCAAGCAGCTGCAAATACCTTTTTAAATCAAGTGGATGCGGCCGGAGTTTTCCATAATTGTTCCACTCGTTTTGCCGATGGATTTCGTTATGGTTTCGGTGCAGAAGTGGGAATTAGTACCCAACAAATGCCTCCCCGCGGCCCCGTTGGTTTGGAAGGATTAGTCACTTATAAATATCAAATTGTTGGGGATGGACATATTGTAGCAAGCTATTCCGGCAGTAACGCTAAACCATTTACCCATCGAGATTTATAATATAGGAGAGAATAGGCAATAGATGTAGGGTGCGTAAGCGAAGCGCACGCACCAACAATCAACAGTTAAAAATCAACCCTCCACACCCCATTTAATGGCTATGGATATTATTATTTTGTTTTATCTAATTGCTTTTGAATTGGGTTATTGTCTATTATATAATTTTTTAAAAAAATGCGATCGCATTCCTGAACTTACTTATAAGCACCCCCTCTATAATCGATCTCATAAACCCTTAACTCATCATCTTGAATGTTACCACCAAGACACAAAGACACAAAGAAGTTGTAAATTAACCTACTCATTGCTATAACTCTTTTAATTTTTGTCTAATTTTTTCTTGTTCCTTTTTAGATAAACTATTTAAAAATTTAACAGAATTTTTACTCAATTTAACTTTCATTGTTTACCCATGTCGTCATATCAACGAAATCCTGCTCATCATATTTTTCTGGGGAATCAAATTTTTTAATAATTTCCTTCATTTCTTGATCACTCACATCAGGAATTAAAACTTGCATTAACGAGAGACGTTCTTCTCTAATAACTTCTCGAATGCTTTCTTTCATCAATTGTTTTAAGGTTTCCATTTCCATAATTTTAGAAACTATATTGTAAACTAGGTCTAATTTTATTTTACAGTACAAAGGCTGATTCTGAAAGTGTCAATCAAGAGCGATCGCACAACTTCAAGAAACCGGGTTTCTAATTAAGGGGGTTGGGGGGGATCATCTGTAGCGTTGATAATTGGATTTCATATTATTTCCCTTTAGCCTTAGTTTTTTTCTTCGCATCCTTAGCCGCCTTTTTAGCTGCTTTCTCTGCTTCCAATTTAGCTAAACGCGCTTGTTCTTTTTCTTCTTCCAGTTTATCGAGATAATAATGATAATCCCCTAAATAAACCCGAAACTCTCCATCTCGAATTTCAACGATTTTATTAGCAACACGAGAAATAAAATAACGGTCATGGGAAACAATTAAAACCGTCCCATCATAATGTTGTAGAGCTTCCTCTAACATTTCTTTTGCGGGAATATCTAAATGGTTTGTGGGTTCATCTAAAATCAAACAATTCACAGGTTGAAGTAATAATTTCGCTAAGGCTAAACGGGCTTTTTCCCCTCCACTTAAAGCATTAACCTGTTTTAAAACTGTATCTCCACTAAATAAAAACCGCCCTAATAAGGTTCTAACTTCTTCATTTTTCCAGTCGGGAACTTCATCATGAATAGTATCCATCACGGTTTTTTCTAAATCTAAAGCCTCCGCTTGATTCTGTTCAAAATACCCCGGAATCACGTTATGTTGTCCTAAAGAAACCTCTCCTTCTGTGGGTGCTTCTAAGCCCATAATTAAACGCAGTAACGTTGATTTTCCGCAACCATTCGGCCCTAAAAAGGCAATGCGATCGCCTCGTTCAACTAATAATTCTGTCCCTAAAAATAAGATTTTATCATCATAAAAATGAGTTAAATCTTTAATATTAACCACTTCTCGACCACTTCTCACCGCCACCGGAAATCGAAATTTCAGGGTCGGAGATGAATAACTGGGGGCTTCAATTCGTTCTATTTTATCAAGTTGTTTTTCTCGGCTTTTGGCTTGGGTACTGCGGGTCGCACTGGCGCGAAATCGCTCTACAAAAGCCTGTTGTTTTTCTAACTCTTTTTGTTGCCGTTCATAGGCACTTAATTGAGCTAATTCAGCTTCTTCTTTTTGTTGTAAATAAGCCGAATAATTTCCTAGATAAGTTTTAGAAACACCCTGTTCTGTTTCCACAATTTGAGTACAAAGACGATCTAAAAATTCGCGGTCATGGGAAACAATCACCATCGGTGTTGTTAACCCTTTAAGATAGGTTTCTAACCATTCAATGGTTTCTAAATCTAAATGGTTTGTGGGTTCATCTAATAATAATAAATCCGGTTCTTGAAGTAAAATTTTTCCTAAACTCATTCGCATTTGCCAACCTCCACTAAAAGCGCTAACTAAGCGATCGCCATCTTCCGAATCAAATCCCATTTCGGGTAATATTTTCTCAATTTGAGATTCTAATGTATATCCTCCAATGGCTTCCAATTCTCGATGTAAACGATCTAATTTTTTAATTAATTGATCTAACTCCTCTGGAGTTGCGGTTTGCATTTCATGTTGCACTTGAGTCAAAGATTCATGGATCTGATTTGCGGCTTGAAACACTGTCCAAAATTCTTCCCGCACCGTATGAGTCGGGTTAACTTCAAATTCTTGAGTTAAATAGGCAATTTTCAAACTTGATGGTCGAATAATTTCCCCAGAGGTCGGTTCAATTTCCCCCGCAATAATTTTTAATTGGGTTGATTTTCCGGCTCCATTTACCCCAACTAAACCAACGCGCTCTCCCGATTTTACTTCCCAGTTAATATCTTTAAGAACTAAACCCGTAGAATAGATTTTACTAATATGTTCAAGTCTTAACATTATCAATCTCCTTTAGATAGCCAGGGAACAGGGAACAGGGAACAGGGAACAAGCCCGATCAAGTATTTGTAGCAAACATTTAAGAACTTCATATTACCTTAATAAATTCAATCAATTTTAATTGTATTTACCCCCAGTGGCAGGATTTTATTAGGGATAAAATTTGAGCAAAACAAATCGGTGATTTCCATGTTTTTGAACAATTTAAGTCTAGTGGTTAATCACGTCCTTGTTTAGTGGCTTTATAGATTTCTACTGCATTTTGAATAATGGCTTTAAAAGCTTCAGGCTCCCAGGGCTTAGTAATACACTTAAAGATATGAGCCGATGTCATCGTTTCCGCATCGAGATCTAAAGCATCTTCCGAATAACCCGTCAGTAGAATCCTAATTGTATCAGGGAAAAGCTGGGTGACTCGGCTTAAAAATTCAATTCCCGTCATTTCAGGCATACTTTGATCAGAAATAATCACCGCCATTTCTCCTTCCTTATCGAGAATATCCATCGCTCCTGATGGACTATCGGCTCTAAATACCTGAAATTCCCGCCGAAATGTCCGATAGAGCAGATCGAGATTATCTCGCTCATCATCAACCACCATAAGTTTTAGTTTGCTTTCAGGCATACCTTGATCTCTATGCAACTAAAAAATAAAATTAGATAAAATCCTGGGTTCAAGAGTGCAGCCCGGAGCATAAAAAATTCACTGTAACTGTTATTCTATCTTAATCGGTAGAGTGTAAAAAAAAGGCGAGACTCAAACAAGTTCTCGCACTTTCTACAGAAATGGCTTACTCTATCCTGAACCCGATCACAACATAAAAGCCAAAACCGATTTGATTACACCGAAACTGGATTAGATGTGGAGTTCGCTAATTCAGCTAACCGTTCTTCTTGATCTTTAACAATACAAGCACTGAGTACACTGTCCAAACTTCCTTCCAAAAACGTACTCAGAGGGAAGTTTTCGCCTAAGCGATGATCAGTGACTCGATTGTCTTTATAGTTATAGGTACGAATTTTTTCCGAACGTGACCCCGTTCCCACCTGGGAACGTCGCATAGAAGTTACAGCTTCCTGTTGTTCCCGCAGTTTGGCTTCATACAACTTAGCGCGTAAAATTTGCATCGCCCGTTCTCGGTTTTTTAACTGACTCCGTTCTTCTGTACAGAAAATCCGAATCCCCGAAGGTTTGTGGAACAGGTCAACAGCCGTTTCTACCTTGTTCACATTTTGGCCACCAGCACCCCCAGAACGAGCCGTGGTCATCTCAATATCCTTGGCGTCAATAGCGATTTCCACTTCATCAACTTCAGGCATTATAGCCACCGTTGCGGTGGAGGTATGAACCCGACCCCCGGCTTCCGTTACCGGAACTCGTTGAACTCGATGAACCCCAGCCTCAAACTTGAGTTTACTGTAAACGCTGTCCCCTTGGATTTCTAAAATTGCCTCCTTAAAGCCACCCATATCGGCGACGGACTCACTGACCATACTCACCCGCCAGCCTTGGCTTTCGGCATATCGGGTGTACATTCGCACTAAATCCCCCGCCCAAATACTCGCTTCTTCCCCTCCTGTTCCCGCCCGAATTTCCAGCATGACGTTTTTATCATCGTTGGGGTCACGGGGTAGTAACAAGACTTTCAGGAGAATTTCCAGCTGACTAATTTTAGTTTCCAAATCAGCCACTTCCAAGCAAGCCATTTCCCGCATTTCGGGATCATCTCCGGCTTCCTTCATGACTTGACGAGAGCCTATAAGTTCTTCTTGAGCAATTTTCCAGTCCTGATAAGCTAAAACAATTTCTTCCATGGAGGAGCGAGCCATCGCCACCCGTTGAAATTCATCGGGGTCAGAAGCAATATCAGGATCAGCTAAACGCAGGGTTAATTCGTTGAAAGTTTGTTCAATAGATTTAAGTTTATCGACAAGATAAGCATCAGCCATGATCTCAGTTGTCCTTTGTCAGTGTCAGTTCTCAGAAATTCAAAATTTAGCCGTTCAGGTTATCTAAACCGACTCAGGGGCTAAGGAGGGCTGAATCCAGCTTGAAATCAGCCGTATTTGCCCTGCCTGAGTTGAAAAAGTCAGTTGTCAGCAGAGAAAGCCACAGACAATTGACCACAGACAAACGACAACCTCGCTATTCCTGGGATTGCTTATCATCGATCATGCCGTATTTCCGCAGGAAGCGTTCAACTCGTCCTTCGGTGTCTAGAATTTTCTGAGTTCCGGTGTAGAAAGGATGATTTCCTGACCACACATCAACATAAAGCCGAGGCTGAGTGGAACCAACGGTTGTGACTAATTCACCGTTGCAATAGACTTCAGCCTCTGGATACCATTCAGGGTGAATACCAGGTTTAGGCATGGTTTTGATCTGCTAAATTCTACAAGGTCTTTGATAATCATTTTAACGGGGATTAGCCCCGGATTAGACGGTAAACCCAGTAGGGGTTTAACGTTTGGAGTATTGAGGTGCTTTACGCGCTTTGCGTAAACCATATTTTTTCCGCTCTGTAGCACGGGGGTCACGGGTTAAGTAACCTTCAGTTTTGAGCGGTTTGCGGTTATCCGGGCTGAGTTCACACAAAGCACGGGCCACACCTAAACGGATGGACTCGGCTTGACCCGTTAAACCTCCCCCTTTGACACTGACTAAAATATCATATTCATTTTCCAGGCCTAGGGTGTCTAGGGGAGCTTTGGCAGCAGCCAGATAGCCCATGTTGTATTGCAGATACAACTCGCCTTCTTTGCCATTAATCGTCAATTTGCCCGTACCAGGGACGAGGCGAACTTGAGCCACAGAGCATTTACGACGGCCAGTTCCCCAGTAAACGGCAGCGCCAGTATCAGTTGCTTGCATTAATTACCTCCTGTTGGAATAGTATTGATTGTTAAGGTTTCGGGTTTTTGAGCTTGATGAGGATGATCCGGCCCTGTGTAGACTTTGAGTTTAGTAAACAGGTTCCGTCCCAGGGCATTTTTGGGCAGCATCCCCTTAACGGCTTGCTCAATAATTCGTTCCGGTACACGGGCCTGCAATTTGTCAAAAGTTTCGATTTTCATGCCCCCCGGTCTACCGGAGTGACGGCGATACAGTTTTTGAGTCCGCTTTTTACCCGTCACTTGAATTTTTTCCGCATTCACAATAATCACAAAGTCACCTGTGTCTATATGAGGGGTGTAAATGGGTTTATTTTTTCCCCGAATAATGCGAGCGACTTCGCAGGCTAAACGACCTAAGCGTTGGTCAGCCGCATCAATGACATACCATTTCGGTTCTAAGGAAGCTTCCGAAGGAAGGAAGGTTTTTGTGCTCATTCTTGATTGTCCTTAAGTTTAAGATTGACACTCTCGGCGCGTAAACGCGCGGAGATTCTTAATTCAGCAACTGACCTTTAAGCACCGTATCTCTTTCGAGCAATACTCAAACCTTTCAATCGTGAAAAGTCACCAATTGACGAGCCTGACTTACGGCAACTCCAGAGGGTCTATCTCCAAAAGCTTACTAGGATACGACCTAGAGTTTGGGCGTGCCCCGCCCTACCTTAATTGCTCAAACCCAATTATGTGTTTTCTGGTCATGAGAATGCGTTGATTCTCGCTTCTGTGTTTTACAAGGTTTTCGCTACCCTTGTTGTTACTCTCAAGGAGTTTTCAGGTTCGAGGGTGCCGACTAAAAGCCGCTTCACAACCGCCCACCTTGGGGATTTCAACCATCTTTATCTTAATCCAAAGCCGATGCTCAAAGCACGGGGTTTTAGACCCAAATTCTCGATAAATCGGGTGTCTGTTGTCTGTTGTAGGGGCGGGTTCATCAGAATTTTGGTGCTTTACACATAGATCTCACTAAACCCGTCCGTACCCGTCAACCGTCAACACCTCAACCAACAACAAATTTAGGAAAGGTATCAAACCAAATGTCGGGATCAAAGGGAAACTCTGGATAACCGACACGCAAGAGGCAAAGGCCTTGGGCGGGGGCTGCATATTTAACGAGTTCTCGCCGTTCTTCAGCCCAGATGTCTCGAAATTCCTCTAGGGATCGTTCCCCGTTGCCCACCTGTACCAGCAACCCCACTAACAGCCGCATCATTCCATATAAAAATCCACTGGCTTGTACTTCAATATGGATGAAGGGTTCTTGGCGTTGACAACTGACGAACTGTACATCTACCCAAGCATGGGGGCGGGATGTGCCACTGCGTTGAAATGCAGATAAATGGTGATATCCCAGTAACTGTTCTAAGGCAGCTTGGATTAACTGTTCATCCAGAGGATGATGATAGTAATGCCAAGTGAACGGACGGACAAATAGGTTGGGTCGAGCATCTGTATACAGGGTGTACCGATATCGACGCCATTTTGCCGAAAACCGAGCGTGCCAAGAGGAGGGAACGGAGGCTGATGCCCGAATTAACACATCCTCTGATAAGCGGTTGTTGAGAATGGTCGCCCAACGATAAGCCGGAATATAGTCCGGTGCCTGAAAGTGCGCCACTTGAGCCGCCGCATGAACTCCCGTATCTGTGCGACCCGCCCCGTGCAGTGTCACGGGAGTTTGAGTTACCGTTGCGATCGCGGTTTCAATTTCCTGCTGTACTGTGCGTTGATTCGGTTGTCGTTGCCAACCTTGAAAGTGAGTTCCCTGATACTGAATCACCAAGGCAATACGCTGTTGATCCATCACATAAATCAGTTGTCAGTCAACAGTTATCAGTTATCAGTTAAGACGTTATCAGTCATCAGGTAAGAATTAAAAATAGCTCATTAACTCTTAACTCCCGCACTGATAACTGTTGACTGTTAACTCTTACACTGATAACTGTTAACTGATTACTGATTACTGATTACACCAATTCAATAATTGCCATGTCTGCATTATCTCCCCGACGGCTTACTGTTCTAACAACACGGGTATAACCCCCATTGCGCGAGCCATAACGTTCTTGCGCCCCATCAAATAAGGCATGAACCAGTTGTTTATCATAGATATATCCCATGGCTTGGCGACGGGCAGCTAGGGAGCCGTCTTTAGCCAGGGTAATCATTTTTTCCGCTTCTGATTGTACCGCTTTCGCTCTAACTTTAGTGGTGGTGATTCGGCCATGACGAATCAGTTCGGTCGCCAGCGATCGCAGTAACGCTTTACGCTGATCAGCAGGTTTGCCCAGTTGGGGAACACGACAACGATGACGCATAATTACCTTGAGGTAGAAAATGATTGAGTGGGTTTTATCAGTTATCAGTTATCAGTTATCAGTGTAAGATTTAAGAGTTATATTTTCTCTTTAACTGATTACTGATTACTGATTACTGAATTCGGTCAAACTGACTTCTCAAGATGATGAAGCCGTGGATTTAGAGGCTCGTTCTTGAGGTAGCGTAATTCCTAAGCGTTTTTGTAACGCTTCGATCACTTCTTCCGCAGACTTCTGACCGAAGTTTTTAATTTCTAATAGGTCTTCTTGAGTATAATCTCGTAAGTCTGCGACTGAGTTAATTTGGGCGCGTTTGAGACAGTTGTAAGCTCGAACCGACAACTGTAGTTCTTCAATCGGGATTTGGCTGGTGGGATCAATATCATCATTCAGGTCACTTTTAATCGATTCCAGCGTGATATCTTTCAACGGGGTGAACAAGTCCACCAGAATTGTCGAAGCTTGGCTGAGGGATTCTTGGGGTGTGAAACTCCCATTTGTCCAAATCTCCATGATCAGGCGGTCTTTTTCTAAAGACCCACCCACCCGTGCATCCTCAACGGTATAATTCACTTTCCGTACAGGCATAAACACAGCATCAATTTGGAGAAAATCCAAAGCCATTGCTTCATCCCGGTTGCGCTCAACGGCTCGATACCCCGTACCCTTGTCAACTTGGAATTCCATTTCCAAGGTTGCTCCTGGAGCCAGAGTAGCGATATATTGGTTTTTGTCTACAACCTCAACTTCTGGAGGTAAATTAAAATGACCCGCCGTTACCGTCGCTGGGCCTTGGACGAGTAAGCGGCCAATTTGTTTTTGATGGGTATAGCTCTTGAGTACAACTTCCTTGAGGTTGAGCAGAATTTCCAAAACATCTTCTCTTACCCCTGGAATCGTTGCAAACTCATGATTAACACCAGCAACCCGTACTGATGTAATGGCTGTTCCTTCTAAGTTCGAGAGTAAAACCCGTCTTAGAGCATTGCCAACCGTTGTCCCTTGACCCCGTTCCAAAGGTTCCAAGACGAATTTCCCGTACTGACTCCGGTCTGTATCAGTGCTCGATTCAATACACTCAATCTTAAACTGCGCCACCGATGGACCTCCCTTCTCCATTGAACCCCAAAATGAATTGACAATATCAGGTAGAGAATGAAACCCTAGGGAGTGTTCATTCTTCCTAGAAGAGACGCGAGATTCCGCGCCTGTAACGTTCATGAGCGCTGTAATTAAACGCGGCGTCGTTTGGGGGGACGGCAACCATTATGGGGAATTGGAGTAATATCTCGAATCAGGGTAATTTCTAAACCAGCCCCTTGCAGCGCCCGAATCGCCGTTTCTCGACCTGCACCTGGCCCACTGACCATGACTTCTACTTGACGCATTCCTTGATCATTAGCTCGGCGTCCGGCATTTTCTGCTGCCGTTTGAGCGGCGAAAGGAGTTCCCTTTTTTGCCCCTTTAAATCCCGTAGACCCGGCGGAAGCCCAGGAAATGACCTCTCCATTGGGGTCAGTAATCGTTACAATCGTATTGTTGAAGGTGGATTGAATGTAGGCTACCCCATTCGGAACGTTACGTTTTTGCTTTTTAGGCCCTGTTTTTTTCGTTTGTCGCGCCATAGTAATCTCGTTTACAATTTTCGCATTCGGTGAGTTTAAGAGACCTGCTGGTCTTAAATCAGCAGTTCTTGTCGGTTGAAACGCCCTGGCTATTTATTTCTTGGCCGCAGCTTTTTTCTTACCAGCAACGGTACGGCGAACACCCCGACGGGTTCTAGCGTTCGTTCTCGTGCGCTGACCCCTCACAGGCAGACCTAAACGATGGCGACGCCCTCGATAGGTGCCGATATCCATGAGGCGCTTGATGTTCATCGCCTCCATCCGTCGCAAATCCCCTTCCACCTGATACAGTTGAATGGCTGCCCGTAGGGCGGCAACATCAGCATCATTTAGATCTTTAATCCGGGTATCAGGATTGACACCCGTGTCTTTGAGAATTTGTTGAGACCGTGAAAGTCCAATTCCAAAAATGTAAGTTAGACCGATTTCAACACGTTTATCTCGTGGAAGGTCTACTCCGGCTATCCGTGCCACAATGAACGTCTCCCTTTAAAATGTACAACCACGACAATGCCTAAATCATGCAGTAAAATGATAGGCAATTAGTTGATCCCCAATCTGCTGAATGGCTTGGGCTACTTGGCAGGTTGAAGCTACTGTACTGATTTCAACTGCACACTCTTTCACGTTGGAAGGAATGATCTTGTAGCTACTCCTTAAGACTTAACAAGGGATGGAGGCTTGTTCAAGTGTAAACTTGAAGCACAGCATTTTAAGTTGTTGAGTCTGTTTCCCATTCTCAGGACGACCTAGGTTATTAGCCTTGGCGTTGTTTATGCTTGGGGTTAGAACAAATCACCATTACCCGCCCTCGACGACGGATAACGCGACATTTTTCACAAATCTTGCGGACTGATGCTCTAACTTTCATGCCAATTTGAGCGACACTACAACAAATTTATTATTATATCACTGAAAGCCTGATTTTTATCTAGTTTAACCCTTACCCCAAAGGCTAAGGGATAAGATTTCAATCTATTTTTTCCGTAGACGATAGGTGATTCTGCCTTTGGTCAAGTCATAGGGGGTTAATTCAACTTTGACTCGATCTCCGGGCAGAATCTTAATATAATTCCGACGAATTTTTCCAGAGATATGCGCCAAGACATTAAACCCATTATCCAAATCTACGCGAAACATAGCATTGGGAAGGGATTCAGTGACTGTCCCTTCCATTTCAATGAGATCTTGTTTAGCCAAGTTGTTTTTACCTCAATTCAACAATCTATCCCCTCGATCAACCAATGACCGAGATTTGCTCATCTGATGATGTTCAGAAATCCGAGTTTAAACGCATTTCTTAACATATTTTATCAAAAATTCGAGCGTAATCTCTGTTTTTTGTCAATCTCTTGGTTGTAATTTTTATTCAAACCGAGGGTAAACAAACGGGTGAGGGGAGATGTTGACTTGACTTTATTAGTAACTTCAGCCCGATCACTTCCAACTTAGCACTCCTAGCTGAGGATGACTGCCAAAAATTACTAAAACTTTCTGGCTCAAAAAGATTTCCTAAGCAGAAACAACCTGTCTCAACTCCTGAGTAACTTCATCCATAGAACGATTACCGTCAATATGGTGAAGTTGCTGGCGTTCCCCATAGTAATCAATTAAAGGAGCCGTTTGTTCCCGATACACTTGTAAACGGTGACGAATGATTTCCTCATGATCATCCTGACGTCCTCTAGCCAATAATCGCTCTACTAGAATCTCATCAGGAACATCCAGATTAATCACCCGAAGCTCTCTCGCCTCTTTTTCAGCTTGGCTATCCCCAGGGAGTACAGTCGTTGCCACAAAATCAGCTTGAAAAACATTTCGGGGAAACCCGTCTAAAACCCAACCGTTTTGAGCATCGGATTGTTCCAGTCGATGCTGCACCATATCCAAGATCAGTTGATCAGGAACCAATTCGCCGCGTTCCATATAGTCCTTGGCTTTTTGACCCAGATCTGTTTCTTGAGTAACATGGGCGCGTAAAATTTCACCCGTTGAGATATGAGGAATCTCAAAACTCTCAGCGATTATCGCTGCTTGAGTGCCTTTACCTGCCCCTGGAGGGCCGAGAAAAATCAACCGCACTATTTTTTCACCATTCCTTCATATCGTTGAGAAATCACATAGGTTTGCACCTGTTTAGCCGTATCAATCGCTACCCCGACCAAAATCAGGAGAGAGGTAGCTCCAAAGCCTCGAAAAGTCGGGACTCGTGTGGCACTCTCAACAATGGTTGGAATAATGGCAACTAAACCTAAAAAGATAGCGCCCAAAAACGTCAAGCGATTTAAAACTCGCTCAATGTACTCACTGGTGGCGCGACCTGGACGAATACCGGGAACACTAGCACCCATTTTCTTCAGGTTCTGTGCCATATCTACAGGGTTCATAATTAATGAAGCGTAGAAATAGCTAAAGAACACAATCAAAAACAAGTAGAAAAGGGCATACACCCAAGGCGTTGAACCACTAGGCGTGAGAGCCGTTGCAATTTGAATCAGAATCGGATTGTTCGTAAATTGAGACAAGGAGGCAGGCAAGATCAATACCGCCGAGGCAAAAATAATCGGCATCACACCCCCTTGATTTAATCGCAGAGGCAGATAGCTGGTTTTTTCTCGGTATAATTTCCGGCCAACTTGACGACGAGCCGAAACAATCGGAATTCGCCGAGTCCCTTCCTGAACAAACACAATCCCAACAATCATCGCCAGGAAAACGATTAACAGCAGAATCACCCGACCGACAATTGCCTGATCACCGCTTTGAGCTAACTCAAAGGTATTTCCTAGGGATGTGGGTAATACTGCCACAATTCCTAGAAAAATCAGTAAAGAAGCACCATTCCCAATTCCGCGTTCAGTGATCAGTTCCGAGAGCCACATCACAAACATCGATCCCGCCACTAGAGCCAGAACGACTTGAACTTGGAACAGGGGGCCAGGATTATTCGCAAAGGGATTAATCCAAATGGCAATTCCCACGCTTTGTAATACGGCCCAGCCTAATGCCACATAGCGAGTAATTTGGGAAATCTTGCGCCGTCCGGCTTCTCCCTCGTTTTTCTGGAGATCTTCGAGACTCGGTAAAGCAGCCGTCATCAATTGCATGATGATGGAGGCATTAATATAGGGCAAAATTCCTAGGGCAAAAATTCCCAGAGCCGAAAGTCCGCCTCCAGAAAATAAATCGAGAAATCCAATTAACGGACTACCTTGAATAGCCCCCGAAAAACTGGCGCGATCAATACCTGGAATCGGGAGGAATACACCTACACGCACCAGGATGAGTAAGCCAATGGTGACTAAAATCCGACCTCTTAGACCAGCAGCTTGTGCCATCTGCAAGAAGGTTTCCTGTGCAGTTGGCGCTTTGTCTCGACTAACGACCATGAAGGACTACCTCAATCAGTAATCAGTAATCAGTTGTCAGTTGTCAGTTGTCAGTTAAAGATCAACAGTCAACAGTCAACAGTCAACAGTCAACAGTCAACAGTCAACTATTTCCTGATAACTCACAAGTCCCGCCTGCGGCTTCAATTTTGGTACGGGCACCTTGAGTAAAAGCAGCTGCTTCTATCCGTAGAGCCACATTCAGTTCCCCATTCCCCAAAATTTTCAGAGGGCCACGACTTGCGGTCAGGAGTCCTGCTTCTAGTAAGGAAGCTAGAGTCACCTCTGTATTTGCAGACAGGGATGCCAACTGACATACATTAATCGTAGTGTACTGTTTCCGATTAACGACAGGGAAGCCCTTGAGTTTAGGAAGACGTCGATATAAAGGATTTTGACCGCCTTCAAAGCCGGGGCGAGTGCTGTGACCGGAACGAGAGTTTTGACCTCGCATCCCTTTACCACAGCTTGCACCTTGACCAGCAGAGATCCCACGACCTAGGCGACGACCGCGTTTGCGAGAGCCCGGTTTGGGTATAGCATCGTTGAGTCTCATGATTGCTTATACTTAAACAGTTTCAGATGGTTAACGGAATTAAGCGTAAAGATGCTCAATGGGAATTCCCCGCTCTTTGGCAACATCCGCGAAGGTTCGTAATGATTGCAAAGCGTTAATTGTGGCTCTGGCATTATTCAGAGGGTTGCTAGAACCGAGTTGTTTCGCTAAGATATTGCGAACGCCAGCCAGTTCTAAAACGGTACGCACGGCTCCCCCGGCAATTACCCCTGTCCCTGGAGCAGCCGGACGCATCATGACTTGAGCGCCTCCTCCTGCACCGTTGACGGGATGGGGAATTGAATTAGCTTTGGTTAAGGGAACCTCGACAACGTTTTTACGACCGTCAGCGACCCCTTTTCTCACGGCTCCAATCACATCGGCGGCTTTACCGACACCGACACCGACTTGGCCTTTTTCATTGCCGACAATCACCACAGCCCGAAAGCTGAGTTTTTTACCGCCTTTTACCACTTTAGTCACACGACGGATTTGGACAACCCGTTCCTGCCACTCGACTTCTTTTTCTTTGGTGCGGCTACCTTTTTTGCTGTTGCGCCGCTGTTGCTGCTCTGCCATATTTTTAATATCCTGATCAACATTGAGATGTTAACTATTGACCGTTAACGGTTAACCGTTAACCGTCTACCGACAACCCAATTAGAAGTCTAAGCCAGCTTCTCGGGCTGCATCAGCTAAGGCTTTGACGCGGCCGTGATAGATATATCCGCCCCGATCAAAAACCACTTTTTTGATCCCCTTAGCGACCGCGCGTTCAGCAATTAATTGACCGATTTTCACCGAAGCATCGCAGCTTGAGGCTGATAAATCTTCCGATTTAAAACCGGGTTCGACAGTAGAAGCGGCTGCTAAAGTATGCTGTTTCGTATCATCAATCACCTGCACATAAATATGCTGGTTGGAGCGAAACACCGCTAATCTTGGCCGTTCAGCCGTTCCAAACACCTTAACCCGAACTCGCCGATGACGACGATCGCGGGATTCTTGACGAGTTAGTTTCATAATTTATTTTTTCCCACCCTTACCAGTTTTACCAGCTTTGCGTCTGACCACTTCGCCTTGATAACGAATGCCTTTACCCTTATAGGGTTCTGGGGGACGTACAGCACGAACGCGGGCTGCGGTATTACCGACAATTTCTTTGTCAATCCCGCTAATAATGACGTTAGTGTTGTTTTCAACAGCAACGCGAATACCTTCCGGGGGTATGATTTCCACAGGTTTGCTGTAACCCACGTTTAAAATCAGGTTTGTACCTTGCACGGCTGCACGATAACCGACCCCTTGGATTTCTAAGCGACGTTCAAAGCCATTGGAAACCCCTTCAACCATATTGGAAACCAGGGTTCGACACAGACCATGACGCTGACGAGCGGTGCGAGACTCGGAAGCCCGTTTGACATTGACGGTTTCTCCTTCCTGTTCCACCACCACTTCCGGGGGGAGTACACGCGAGAGTTCACCCTTGGGGCCTTTAACCGTAACCTCTTGACCATTAATGGTGAGGGTGACTTGCTTGGGTACAGAAATTGGACGTTTACCAATTCTAGACATAGTTATCTCATTTGTTGGTACTTAAACTGTTGAGGTGTTGACTTTTAGCCGTCGGCTGTTGAGGTGTTGACTGTTGACTGTTGGCCGTTAACCGTCAACCGTCAACCGTCAACTACCAAATGTAACAAAGCACTTCACCACCAAGTCCTTGGCGTCGAGCTTCGCGGTCAGTCATTACACCATGAGACGTGGAAATAATCGCCACGCCAATACCACCTAATACGCGAGGGAGTTCTTTGCGGTTGCGATACACTCGCAAACCCGGTCGGCTGACTCGCTGTAATTTTTGAATGGTGGGAGCCTTGGTTTTGGAGTTGTACTTGAGAGAGACAACCAAGAATTTTTTAATGCCTTCGCCTGTTTCTTCAAAATCTGCAATAAAGCCTTCGTGTTTTAGAACTTGGGCAATACTACGAGTCATTTTTGTAGCAGGAATTTGTGTAGTTTGATGCCGCGCCATGCAAGAATTGCGAATGCGCGTCAACATATCCGCAATGGTATCGTTTGCCGCCATAGTTTCCTCGTTACTTTACTCCTCAGTTGTCCCGGAAGGGCATTCCCATTTCTTTGAGCAAGGCTCGCCCTTCTTCATCGGTTTTAGCTGAGGTGACAATTGCAATATCTAAGCCTCGAATTTGATCAATACTGTCATAACTAATTTCAGGAAAGATCAGTTGTTCTCGGACACCCAAACTGTAGTTACCCCGACCATCAAAACTTTTGCCACTAACACCCCGAAAGTCACGAATCCGAGGCAGGGATAAATTGATCAGTCGGTCTAAGAAGGCATACATCCGTTCTGAACGTAGAGTTACCATCACACCAACGGGCATTCCTTTGCGAATTTTGAACCCCGCAATGGCTTTTTTGGCTCGTGTAACCACGGGTTTTTGTCCCGTAATTACCGCCAATTCACTAATGGAGGACTCTAAAGCTTTGGCGTTTTGAGAAGCTTCGCCTAAACCCCGGTTGATAGTGACTTTAACAATCTTAGGAACTTGATGGATATTCTCATAGTGGAATTGCTCCATCATTTTGGGGACGATTTTGTCCAAGTAGACAGTCTTGAGTTTAGCTACCATAGTTGTTGCTCTTTACGAATCCTGGGCTTGGTCAGGATAGTTGATCGTTGACAGTTGGAATTACGAATTACGAATTACGAATGGGTAATGGGTAATGGGTAATGGGGGTAATGGGCAATTCCCTGTTCCCTGTTCCCTGTTCCCTGTTCCCTCTTTAATCAATAATTTCACCCGTTTTTTTCAGCATTCTCACCTTGCGTCCGTCTTCAGTAAAGGTGTAAGACACCCGACTGGCTACGTTTTCTTTGGTGGAATACAGCATCACGTTAGAACTATGAATCGGAGCTTCAAAGGTCATAATTCTGCCAGATTCGCCTTCTTGGCGGGGTTTAACGTGCTTAGTTCTGACGTTAACTTCCTTGACCACGACTTTACTGGCTTTGGGTAGAACCCGCAGGATTTCTCCGACTTTCCCCTTATCGCTCCCGGTAATCACTTGCACAGTGTCACCTTTTTTAACGTGCATTTTATAACGTTCGGGTCGATCGGATGTGGTTTTTTTGGACATTAAAGAACCTCCGGTGCAAGAGAAACAATTTTCGTGAAATTTTTATCCCGTAGTTCCCGCGCTACAGGGCCAAATACACGAGTACCTCTGGGATTACCATCTGCGTTAATAATCACAGCCGCATTGTCATCAAACCGAATGCTCATGCCGCTATCCCGACGTAAACTATGACGAGTACGGACAATGACAGCCCGAACCACATCGGATTTTTTCACCGCCATATTGGGAATAGCATCCTTGACCACCGCAATGATGACATCGCCGATTCCACCATAGCGACAGTTGCCGCCTTTTAAAACGCGAATACACATTAATTTTCGTGCACCGCTATTATCAGCAACATTGAGGATCGTTTGGACTTGAATCATAGTTTTATTTTTCCCCCTCTCAAGTATTACTATTCTTTATAAAAACGTAATGGGAGGGACAGCCATGGCCGTCTCTACAGATTAGTTTTTCCACTACCGCTTAGGATTTCGACCACATTCCAGCGTTTTGTTTTACTTAAAGGGCGAGTTTCGGAAATCCGAACTCGATCCCCTTCTTGACATTGGTTGTTTTCGTCGTGGGCTTTATATCGTTTAGTTTTAACGACAATTTTGCCGTATTTAGGATGGGGAGAACGGTTTTCGACCGTCACAACCACTGTTTTATCCATCTTGTTACTAACGACTAAGCCAACTCTTTCTTTTACTGCCATAGTGCAAGTCTCTTCAAAAAGTGAATGTTTGGGAAAATCCAGAATCCAGAAATTGATTATAAATCTAAATTCTCCTTCTTACTCCCCCTGCAATTGGCGCTCCCGTTCCACCGTTTTTAATTGAGCTAAACGATGGCGCGTATGCTTAAACTCATGGGGTTTTTCTAAACGCCCTGTCGCTTTCAGTAAACGGAGGTTAGCCAGTTGTTTTTTGACTTCTAAGATTTGCTGGGACAGTTCTTCATCATTTAACTGTCTCGCTTCTTCGATTTTAGGAAAAGACATAATTGAGTCCTTTAGGATTGACAGTTAACCGTTAACCGTTAACCGTTAACGACACATTTACAGAGCTTCTTCCTCAACGGAACGGGCAATAAATTTGGTTTTAATCGGTAATTTAAACGCCGCTAACCGCATCGCTTCCCGGGCAATTTCTTCCGAAACCCCAGCAATTTCAAACAACACCCGACCGGGTTTGACCACAGCCACCCAATATTCAGGTGCTCCTTTCCCAGAACCCATCCGGGTTTCAGCCGCCCGCATGGTTACAGGTTTATCTGGGAAAATCCGAATCCAAATTTTGCCACCCCGACGAATATAACGAGTCATCGCTCGACGAGCCGCTTCAATTTGGCGAGAGGTAATCCAACAGGGTTCTAAAGCTTGCAGTGCAAAATCACCGAAGTTTAGATCATTACCGCGAGTCGCTAGACCTCTCATGCGACCCCGCTGTTGTTTGCGGAACTTTGTTCTTCTGGGACTTAACATGATCGAATCAGTTATCAGTTATCAGTTATCAGTTATCAGTTATCAGTAAATAGATAACGGACAACAATTTCTTTATCCTTCGTTAGAACGGTCGTCATATTTTTGACGACGAGGTTGCCGATTACGACGGGGTTGAGTCGTCGGTGAGGCAGCGACCTCTTCCTGTCCCGGAATAATCTCTCCCTTAAAGACCCAAACTTTAACACCCAGAATGCCGTAAATTGTCAACGCCGTACAGTAGGCGTAGTCAATATCAGCCCGCAGGGTATGCAGAGGGACTCTACCTTCGCGTGTCCATTCTGTCCGGGCAATTTCTGCCCCATTCAACCGACCACTTACCTGGATTTTGATCCCTTCAATTCCAGCCTTCTGCGCCCGCGTAATCGCCTGACGCACCACCCGACGGAAGGAAACCCGTTTTTCCAGTTGTTGGGCGATATATTCACCAATCAAAGTAGCATCGGCATCAACCCGTGCCACTTCTACAACGTTGATCCGAATTTGGCGATTATTACCCAGTTTTTTCTGGAGGCCTAGGCGCAGAGATTCAATCCCTGTACCCCCACGACCAACCACAACACCGGGTCTAGCCGTTTGGACTTCTAAATCAATTTGATCCGCTTTGCGTTCAATTCGGACTTTGGAAATCCCAGCGTTATGCAGTTCTTTGCGAACAAACTCCCGAATCGTATAGTCTTCCTGTAACAGTTCAGGATACTGTTTAGAATCAGCAAACCAACGGGATCTGTGCTCTTGGGTAATTCCCAGTCGAAACCCAACAGGATGAATTTTTTGTCCCATAGCAGATTAAGGATGAGGTATTTTGATGAATTTTGATTCTCCCGCGAGAATAGAATTTAGACGTTTCTTGCCATTCCAGGATGTCCTGATCGCCCTTAGCTATCCGCTTGAGGGGCCACAGCAACAATAATATGACAAGTCGGCTTGCGAATTTGGTAGGCACGGCCTTGGGCGCGAGGTCTAAACCGTTTAATGCAAGGCCCTTGATCGGCGTAAGCCTGAGAAATCACTAAATCCTTTGGATCTAAGCCAGAATTGTGTTCGGCGTTAGCAACCGCCGAGCGCAAAACCTTGAGAATCGGTTCACAAGCCCGATAGGGCATGAATTCCAAAATGATCAAAGCTTCTCGGTAGGATCGTCCCCGAATCTGATCCAAAACTCGTCGTACCTTGAAGGGTGACATCCGAATGTAACGGGCGATCGCTTTTACTTCGGAGCTAGTATCTATAGCCATAGTTCATTTTAATTCCTAGTAGGCATTCAATGGAATTGAATGGCAATGCAACTATCCTAACGGCGGGCTTTTTTATCACTTTTAGCGTGACCTCGGAAGGTACGAGTGGGAGCAAATTCTCCTAATTTATGACCAACCATTTGTTCAGTAACGAACACAGGAACGTGTTGTCTGCCGTTATGGACGGCGATCGTATGACCCACCATTTGGGGGATGATCGTGGATGCCCTTGACCACGTTTTGATCACTTGTTTCTCTCCCTTGGCATTTAATTTTTCAACTTTGCTCAGGAGATGATCCGCTACAAATGGGCCTTTTTTGAGTGAACGAGACATAGTTAATTTGTTGTCGGTTGTCAGTTGTCAGTTGTCGGTTAATCAGGAATCAGCAACAGTCAACAGTTAACAGTCAACAGTTAACAGTCAACAGTCAACAGTCAACAGTCAACAGTCAACAAGATTAAGTTTGCCGTCCACCTTTACCCCGTTTCGAGGATTTACGACGACGACGAACAATTAAAGCGGTACTCCGTTTTTTCTTGTTGCGGGTCTTCGCACCTAAGGCGGGTTTACCCCAAGGCGTAACCGGGCCAGAACGACCAATCGGTGCCCGTCCTTCTCCACCACCATGAGGGTGATCCACCGGGTTCATGACGCTACCGCGAACTTCAGGACGACGACCTTTCCAACGGTTGCGACCCGCTTTACCGATACTGATGTTTCGAGCATCAATATTGCCGACTTGTCCAATGGTGGCGTAGCATAGAGCCGGAATCTTCCGTTGTTCGCCAGAAGGCAGTTTCAGGGTGACATAGTTCCCTTCTTTAGCCATGACTTGAGCCGTTGTTCCCGCAGCCCGAACGATTTGTCCGCCTTTACCGGGG
Source organism: Planktothrix serta PCC 8927 (assembly GCF_900010725.2). Classification (NCBI taxonomy): domain Bacteria; kingdom Bacillati; phylum Cyanobacteriota; class Cyanophyceae; order Oscillatoriales; family Microcoleaceae; genus Planktothrix; species Planktothrix serta. The sequence continues at coordinate 143,935 of NZ_LR734871.1, forward strand.
ATTAATTCGACGTTATGTACTTCTGTCCCTAACGGAATTTTCGATAGGGGCAGAGCATTGCCGACTTCGATGGGGGAGTCAGGGCCAGAAACAATCAGGGTTCCGACTTTGAGTCCTAGCGGGTGCAAAATATAACGCTTTTCACCATCGGTATAATAAACCAGGGCAATCCGCGCATTACGGTTGGGATCGTATTCAATCTCAGCGACTTTGGCGGGAATATTGTGCTTATCCCGACGGAAATCAACAATTCGATACAGTTTTTTGTGTCCGCCACCCCGATGACGACAGGTAATCACGCCTCGGTTATTCCGTCCTTTATCCCGGTGTTTGGAAACCGTTAAGGAAGGTTCCGGTTCAGAACGAGTAATCTCGGCAAAATCGGAAACAGTATGTTGGCGAGTAGCGGGAGTATAGGGTCGGTATGAACGAATTCCCATATTTGATCCTTAGATTCTAAACACATTGGTTGAGGTGTTGACAGTTGACGGTTGACGGTTGACTGTTAACCGACAACAGACAACAGACAACGGACAACAACCTTTCTACACATCTGGGAACAGGACTTTCCGCAGGGGGTCTCCATCTACTAGGGTGATGATTGCCCGTTTGTAGCCAGGTTTGTACCCAACAAATTTACCAACCCGACGACGTTTGCGTGGCGGAATATGGGTATTAACAGCTTTGACTTTAACGGGAAATAACAGTTCAATGGCTTGTTTGATCATCGGCTTAGTCGCCTTGCGATCAACATCAAACGTAAACTGATTCAGTTCCATTAACATCGTGGCTTTTTCAGTCACAATCGGACGCTTCACCAAATCAATCAGATCGCCGGGATTATACTCCATCTCCGTAAACCTCCTGAATTTTGGCGAGGGCCGCAGCCGTTGTTATAATTTTGTCAGCAGCCAGAACGTCATAAACGTTGAGGCTATCAGCCAAGCACATTCTCAGTTTCGGGATGTTGCGACCCGATAAATAAATATTGGGTTGTTTCTCGGCTAACACCAATAAAACTTTAGATTCGGGTTCAATTCCCCAACGGGTCATCGCCGATACTAAGTCTTTGGTTTTGGGTCGAGAAAACTGATCCGCAAATTCTTCAACCACAATTAGATCTTCAAATCGGCTTTGAAAAGCAGTTCGCAGGGCTAACTGTCTTTCTTTGCGGTTCATTTTTTGGGAATAGTCTCTGGGTTTGGGCCCAAAAATCACCCCACCGCCTCGCCACAAAGGAGAACGAATCGAACCCGCCCTAGCACGGCCTGTTCCTTTCTGACGCCAAGGTTTCCGACCACCCCCCCGAACTTCAGCACGGGTTTTGGTGCAGGCTGTGCCTTGACGAGCATTCGCCATTTGCCGAACTAAGGCTCTATGGACAATGTGACTGGCATTTTCTTCGGATGCTACTTTCAGGTCAAGGGTCGCTTGTCCTACGCTTTCACCCTGCCAATTTCGGACTACACAATCAACCATGGTTGTTTCCTCCTCTACTTGCCACCGACTATGTTAGCGGGTGCGATACTCAACAAACCGCCGGGTTTGCCAGGAACAGCCCCTTTTACTAACAGCAGGTTACGTTCAGGATCGACACGCACAACGATTAATTTGCGAGTGGTGACTTGGCTGGCTCCGTATTGTCCGGCCATGCGTTTCCCAGGATAAACCCGGCCTGGGGTGGTTCCAGGGCCGATAGAACCGGGCTGACGGTGGTTTTTTGAACCATGAGCCATAGGGCCACGTTTAAAGTTATGGCGTTTTTGATAACCGGAGAAGCCACGACCCATGCTGGTTCCACTCACATCTACCAGTTGTCCTGGGGTGAACATATCAGCTTTGAGTTGTTGGCCTAATTCAAAGTTTCCGGCTTCATTGACGCGGTACTCTTTAAGGTGGCGCATAGGAATGCCGCCAGATTTGGCTAAATGTCCCTGTTCCGCATTGCTGAGATACTTATTGACCTCTTTGTCGGGAGATTTTTTTGTATTTAGCTTGCGTTTTTTATCAGGAACTTCACCGTACCCTAATTGGATGGCGGTGTAGCCGTCCGTTTGTTTGGTTTTAATCTGGGTAACAATGCAAGGCCCTGCTTGAATGACGGTGACGGGAATCGCTTTCCCGCTTTCGACTTCAAACACTTGGGTCATGCCGACTTTTGTGCCGAGGATACCTACAGACACTTAAACTAGCCTCTCTTTTCTACGCATTACAATAAAGTTTGGATCGACCGTGAGGAAGAATCCCCTTGCTGAAAACCCACAAGACCTTGATTAAAGATGAGTTGTGGATGTTTAAACACACCAAAACAGTCTCCCGCCATTAAAGGAGGATAAACCCTGGGGAGCTTAGAACGCTTTCCGGCTATCAACAAGTTTTAAGCGGTTTGTGGATCGAGGATTGCCCTCGATACTGCTTTTATGTCGCTGGGACTTGAGCAGCAAGCTACTCAGTATCCTTTCCTGACCGGTTGTTAAACCTTATGCAGATCACTGGGCTTACGCCGAATTTGTGTAGGATTTAACGTCAGTAGGGTGCTGTTTCCTTGCGGATTCGGCTTCACTGATTTCTGTCCAATCACTGACTCCTTGAGGGTGAACACCGTTAACGCGATGTTCTCACCGCCGGGAAAATCAGTCTTTTGGAAGTCAACAGCATTTGCCCGATTAGCGACAATTTTTGATTGTAGGGTAATTTTAACAAACTGTCAAGAGTCTATCCCAAGTCCGATAAAATTTGTAATTGAACTTTAGAGGCGTTCGGTTATTTCCCAAAGTTAAAGAACGCTTTCTATGCGTGGGGAGTGTCAAAAATCTATAATGTTTATTTCGAGCGAAGATAAGCAAGATTTAGTAAACGAGGTTAATTATTGAGTTATGGCACTGATCACAACCGGGAGCAAGCTCCTTCGAGATTTAGAAACCTACGGAGCTTTAGGAATGTATGTTCCCCTGGAAGGGGGATTTGAAGGACGATACCGTCGTCGGTTGCGGGCGAATGGATATACAACCTATAACCTATCGGCGCGGGGTTTAGGAGATTTAGCAGCTTATTTAACTGGGGTTCATGGGGTTCGTCCTCCCCACTTAGGTAAAAAAAGCAGTGGGAATGAAGCGGCTGTTGGTAACATCTATTATGTTCCCCCGATTTTAAATACCCAGTTAGATCAACTTCCGCCCAAATCGAAAGGTTTAGTCCTGTGGATTATTGAAGGTCATATTTTGTCGAGTCAAGAAATTGCGTTTTTGACTCAACTCCCCCAACAAGAACCCCGTGTCAAATTGGTGGTAGAAATGGGAGGAGCGCGGGTTGTACAATGGACACCCCTTAAGGATGTCAATGTTGCGGCTTGAACACTGTTCTTAACTTTTAAGTCGAACTTAAGTTGGGTTAACCCAACTTATTTTTTTGACCGTTAAGAAAGGCACTCTTGCAATAGGCAATAGTAATTATTTTGACCGGTTTCTGGATTGCTGATTCTTGTGTCACCATAGAAAGAGTGAACACTTATGATTCCCCTTTAACAGCCTTACAACGGGGTAACTGGTTCAAACTCATTTGCGGAGCCAGTTATCAACATCACGGCGCGGTGAGAAGTTTAACCTTGGCATACACCCTAGCCGGCGCCGACTGCATTGACGTGGCGGCTGATCCGGCAGTAATTGCGATCGCTCAGGAGGCCTTAGCAGAAGCCGAATCTTTAGGGCAACAAGCCCAAGCATTAGGATTTGGCTATCGTTATCGTCCCTGGTTAATGGTCAGTCTCAATGATGGAGAAGATCCCCATTTTCGCAAAGCCGAATTTGAGGCGACGGCTTGCCCATCCAGTTGTTGGCGACCTTGCGAAACGGTTTGTCCGACGGATGCGATCGCATTTTCCTCGATGAAATCCGGTGTCATCGATCAACTCTGCTATGGCTGTGGACGCTGTATTGCGATTTGTCCCAGTGATCTAATTTACGCTCGATCTTATGTCTTCCGCCCCGATGAGATAGCACCGTTAGTGTTACAAACCGGAATAGATGCCCTAGAAATTCATACCCAAATTGGACGCGAAACCGACTTTAAACGGCTATGGAATAGTATCCAACCCCATTTAGACAAGCTCAAACTGGTTGCCATTAGCTGCCCTGACGGCAAGGGTGTAGTGGAATATCTGCAAACCTTATCCGAACAGATCACACCCGTTGAATTGCCGTTAATCTGGCAAACCGATGGACGACCCATGAGTGGAGATATTGGGGCGGGTACAACCGTCGCCAGTGTGAAACTTGCTCAAAAAATTTTGGCTGCCAATTTACCGGGATATGTACAACTTGCGGGTGGCACAAACGATTATACTGTAGCCAAGCTCAAATCCCTTGGGCTTTTACGCTCACCTGTTCCCGATCATCCTTCCGTGGTCAAACCCGTTTTTCCAAATCCCTATAGAACACCAACGACGACAAATTTTGAAAACGGTATACAGTCTACAGACGAGTCGGGGGCAGCAGTCTCTACTGACCGTCATCGGGTAGCAGGTGTGGCGTATGGTAGCTATGCCCGTGTGCTGTTGTCACCAATTTTAGAGCAGTTAGAATCCCTCTCCCCTCCTAAATTCCAGGGGGTATGCCCTTCTGGGGAGGAATTGATCACCCCTAAATCTCAACCCTTGAGTCAGGACGAGACGTTTTACCGGGTAGAGAGACAGAAGAATGTGTCCCTACTCGAAGCTAACCCTGACTTGCTGTGGCAAGCAGTGGCTAAAGCCTCAACCCTCGTTTCCCAACTCAAATCAGTTAGATGACTGTTCCCTGTTCCCTGTTCCCTGTTCCCTGTTTATGCAAATTACAGACGACCTGAATAGATTACTCGAAATTGTTCCCGATGAAATTCGGCAGAAATTGCAGCAGCATCCCCAACGAGACAGTCTGATTGAGATTGTCATGGATTTGGGCCGTCTTCCAGAGGCTCGTTTTCCGTCCCAAGCCGAATATCTCTCAGACACACCCGTCTCTTGGGAAGATCTGGAGCATTGTATCTCGCAGATCGGAGAGTTTAGTGGTGACAACCGAGCCGGCTTATCTCAAACTTTGCATCGCATTAGTGCAATTCGCAACCGTACCGGAAAAATTATCGGCTTAACTTGTCGGGTAGGTCGAGCCATTTTTGGGAAAATTGGCATGATCCGGGATTTGGTAGAAACGGGTCAATCCATCCTACTTCTGGGTCGTCCAGGGGTGGGAAAAACAACAGCACTGCGAGAAATTACTCGTGTGTTAGCGGATGAGTTAGAGAAGCGGGTGGTGATTATTGACACCAGTAATGAAATTGCTGGGGATGGAGATGTTCCCCATCCTGCCATTGGTCGAGCGCGTCGGATGCAGGTGGCTCGTCCTGAACTCCAACATCAAGTCATGATTGAGGCAGTCGAGAACCATATGCCCCAAGTGATTGTGATTGATGAGATTGGAACAGAATTAGAAGCTTTAGCGGCTCGAACCATTGCTGAACGGGGGGTACAGTTGATTGGCACGGCCCATGGCAACCGGATTGAGAATTTAATGAAAAACCCAACTTTAGCCGATTTAATTGGGGGAATTCAAGCGGTGACGTTAGGAGATGATGAAGCTCGACGTCGGGGTTCTCAAAAAACCGTGTTAGAGCGCAAAGCACCCCCAACCTTTGATATTGCTATTGAAATGTTGGAGCAACAACGCTGGGTTGTGCATGAATCTGTTTCGATGACGATTGATCATCTCTTACGGGGACTGCAACCGACGTTGGAAGTTCGCACGATGAATGATGAGGGTGAAGTTAGTATTTTTCAAGAACGATATACTCCCACGGCTCAAGTTTCTTTGGAGGGACGCGCGGCGATGAAATCCCGTGAGCCGGTGGCGGCAATTCCCGGTATTCGAGGGTTGCGAGGTTCGGGGAAAATGATGCCTGTTCCTACCGAAAGCACGGTATCGGAATCTCAATATTTTGAACAACTCTTAGAACAGTCTTTTTCTGCTGTTACACCCCTACACGCTGATGAAGAATTCCCTTTTATTAAAAATATTGGGGAGGGTTCGTCTTTAAATATTTATCCTTATGGGATTCCTCGCCATCAAATTGAACAGGTGATTCAAACGCTATCTTTACCTGTAATCCTGACGAAGGATATTGATAGTGCAGATCTAGTGTTGGCGTTGCGATCGCATATTCGGAATCAATCCAAGCTGCGACACATGGCAAAAACTCGTCAAGTTCCGATTCATACAATTAAATCAGGAACTGCACCTCAAATTGCACGAGCGTTGAGGCGTTTATTGAACATGGAAGATCCCAGCACCCCGGAAATTGCGGATTTGACTTTGTTTGCGGCGAGTGGTTCTTCTGATGAAATTGAAGCTTTAGAGGAAGCGCGTTTAGCTGTAGAACAAATTGTCATTCCGAAAGGACAACCTGTAGAGTTGCTTCCCCGGTCTCCCCAAGTTAGAAAAATGCAACATGAACTGGTAGAACATTATCGGTTAAAGTCTAATAGTTTTGGGGAAGAACCGAACCGTCGTTTAAGAATTTATCCGGCTTGAATCAGTTATCAGTTATCAGTTATCAGTTATCAGTTGAGGGTTAGTATAATCAATTGGATGTTAGGAAATGAATAATTAGTTAATGACAAGAGGTATTGATGAGTGATGAAGGATTATGTCAAAAAAGCTTGGTTTATGATAAAGCTTATAAATTTGCAATTCGGGTTGTTAATGCTTATAAATATCTGACTCAAAATAAGCAGGAGTGGGTTTTGTCTAAGCAGTTAATTAGAAGTGGTACATCAATCAGTGATCAGTTACCAGTTATCAGTTATCAGTGCAATAATTGGCTAATTCCTTAACTGTTAGCTATTAATTTTTGACTCTTAGTTCTTAACTGATGACTGATAACTATAACCAATAACCAATAACTGATAACCAATAACTGATAACTGATGACTGATAACTGATAACTATATGGAACCAGAACTAATCAAACTTTTTATTCAACTGATTGCAACTCAAACGGGGTTATCTATTCGTTTGCAAGACTATGCTGGATTAGCTCAAAAAATCAAGATGCGAGTTAAAGCTTTAAAGCTACCCAACCCTCAAGCTTACTTAAATTTATTAAGCACCGATACCCCTACAAGTCAACAGGAATGGAAACAATTAATTCCTTTAATTACAACAATTGAGAGTTATTTTTTTCGAGATCAAGGGCAAATTAATCTTCTGCGAAAGGTGATTTTACCCGAATTAATTGCCTCCCGACATCAAACCAAAACCTTAACGCTTTGGAGTGCAGGTTGTTCGACGGGAGAAGAACCCTATACCCTGTCAATTTTGTTGCAACAGTTAATTCCAGATTGGGTGAGTTGGAATATTCATATTTTGGCAACAGATGTCAATGAAGAAGCCTTACAAAAGGCAAGACAAGGGTTATATACACCTTGGTCTTTTCGCATGGTTGACTTAGAATTGAGAAATCAATATTTTTTGCCCCAAGGACAGAATTGGAAAATTAATGCACTGACTCAGTATTCTGTTGATTTTTTTAATTTGAATTTAGTTAAAGATATCTATTACTATCCCAATTATACCCCAATTCAAGACGTTGATTTAATTATTTGTCGAAATGTTTTTGTTTATTTTGCTAAAGAGTATATCAACCAAGTTATTTCTAAGTTTTATAATGTTTTGAAACCGAGAGGTTATTTAATAACAGGTCATGCGGAATTACAAAATCAGGATAACCTGAAACTATTTCAAGCTAAAATTTATCCTGAGTCTATGATTTATCAACGACCTACTATTGATTTGGTACAAGAATCTTTAAGAGGTCAAGAAAATTTAATTGTTGACCGGGTTAATATTTTGGATAATCTATTATCTTCATCTTGGAAAAGTCAGGTACATACGCGCTTAGATCAGCATAGCGATAATCATCAATCCGAAACTTCAAAATTACCCCAAAAAAGTTTAGAAGAGGCAAAACGATATTTTAAGAACAAACAATATGGAATAGCTATTCAAAAGGCTGAACAATTCCTTCAAACTCATAACTCTTATTTGAGAAATAGGGAACTGGAAATTGCCAGACAAGAAGAAAGAACTGAAAACACCAAAAACCTTAAAGCTGAAACTCAATTTGATGCTTATTATTTATTAGCACAAGCATCAGCAAATCTAGGACAATATGAACAAGCAACCTTTTATTGTCAAAAAGCAATTGAAATAGATTCCTTATCTATTCTGACCTATTATTTACTGCTGCATATTGCCCAAGAACAGGAAGATTTAGCCGGAGCAAAATTATTGTCAAAACGAATTATTTATCTGCTTCCCTCATCGATTCCAGCCTATCTGGAACTCGCATCAATTTATGAGATGGAAGAAGATTACACCAGAGCAGCTAAAATGTACAATACCGCTTTAGAACTTCTTAAATCTTTACCTCCCAGTATGGCAATTGAACATTTAGAAGGAGTAACGGCTCAAGATTTAATTGTTTTTTTAGAAAAGAAACACATAGTTGTTGACTGTTGACTATTGACTATTGACTGATTACTATTTATTCCCTGTTCCCTGTTCCCTGTTCCCTGTTCCCTGTTCCCTTACTAATTATGTCTTATCTAATTTTTGCATTAAAGTTGATGCGTTATGCGATCGCCGCTTCTGTGGTTCAAGAAATTTTCTTTTTACCTGAACTAACGCCAATTCCCTCAGCACCTGCTGATTTAGTCGGTTTAATTAATTTACGAGGAGAGTTACTTCCGGTGATTGATCTAACGATTCGATTGGGTTATCCTCAACCGAATTATACGTTATCCAATAGCGTGATTATCTTAAAATTTAATAACATTAGATTAGGGATTATTGTTAATCAAGTCTATGAAGTTCAGAGGATTGCTACCGATGCAATTCAAACAGAACTGGCTGATCACCTTCAACAGGAATATAATTCCGTTCATCCCTCCTATTATCTTCAAGGAATTTCTCAAGTCGATGAGCATTTGGTAATGGTTTTGAATCCCGAAACATTAATCCAATATATGAGTCACTCCCTCACAGATTTTAATTTAGATATAGAGGGGATCAATTTGGAAGAAAATCAACAGCATTTACCCCCAGATTCTTCTACAAAAATTAACTTCAGAAAACCCCAAAATTTGGTTTTTTGTCCCGATGCAACCCCAGAAGAACGGACAATTTTTCAAGAACGAGCTAAAAATTTAAGGCGTTCTATTGATAACCAAGATTTTGCCGGGTTAGTTCCTTTAGCGGTAATTGGCTTAAGCGAAGAATATTTTGGTGTTAATTTAGAGATTATTCGAGAATTTACGGATATTCATCATGTTACACCGATTCCTTGTACTCCCCCTCATATTGTGGGGAATATGAATTTACGCGGGGAAATCTTAACATTAGTTGATATTCGAGGCTTGGTAAATTTACCGTTAGAAACCTCTCAGGGATTATCCAAAGCTATGATTGTTAAAATTAATGATATTGTAGCGGGAATTATCGTGGAAGGAATTTTTGATGTCATGTACTTAAAAGAATCCGAGATTAAAACCATTCCCACGGCTATTCATTTAAAACAGGATGAATACTTACAAGGTACGGCTTTTTATCAAGACAAAATGATGAGTATCCTTAATGTTACAAAAATTATGACTCAAGGCGAATTAGTTATTGATCAAGAGGTTTAGTTGTGTTCTAATAAGAGTAAATTTTAGATATCAGTTAGCCGTCAACAGTCGTAGAGGCGGGGTAACCCTCCCCCTACCCGTCAACCACCAACTACCAACCTCCAACCCCCAAAAATCATAATGTTTAACAATTTAAAATTAAGAGAACGGTTATTATTGGGATATAGCATACCTGTACTTTTGTTTATGGGATTAACTGGGTTAGTTTATACCAATATTAATCAAGTTGCTAATATGTTTAAAGAAGCTGAACGGGTTCAAGAAGTGATTTTAAAAGTTAACTTGATAGAACGAGGTTCCCAAGGAATGATTCGGAGCTTAAGAGGATACTTGGTGTTAAAAGATCAAGAATTTTTAAATGAATATAGTTCCGCTTTAATCACTTATCGAGAAGCCGCTAAAGCCCTGGAATCTTTAATTTATATTCCAGAGCAAAAACAACGCTTAGAAAGACTTAATACCTTAGTTAATCAATATGATCAAATAGCTCAACAAGGTTTTGCACTGGTGAATGAAGGTAAATTGCCTGAAGCTATTGAAAAAGCTCGAATTGGAACTCAATATGTAGTCGAGTTTGATCGGATTAGCGATCAATTTTCTTTAACAGAATCTAATCTATTAACTCAGGAAAGGGCGAGAACAAAAGAAGCATTGCAGGGGTTATTATATGTGCTGGTTATAGGAGCATTAATAATTTTAGTCACAGTTGTTATTATTGCTTTATTAATTGCGATCAATATTGGGGGAACAATTCATCAAGCCACACAAGTTATAGCCACTTCTTCAACAGAAATTGCAGCTACCTTAGCAGAACAAGAACGAACGGCTAATCAACAAGCAGGTTCTGTTCATGAAACCACAACAACAATGGATGAATTGAGTGCTTCATCTCAATCAACGGCTGAACAAGCAGAGTCAGCGACTTATGGAGCTAAACAAGCTTTAGGATTAACAGAAGGAGGTAAAAAAGCTGTTAGTAGTACCTTAGAAGGGATGGGAAACCTTCAACAGAAAGTCGAAGCGATCGCCCAGCAAATTATTCGCTTAAGTGAACAAACCAATCAAATAGGAAATATTTCTGAATTGGTGAGTGACTTAGCTAATCAAACCAATATGTTAGCACTTAATGCCGCCGTCGAAGCCGTTCGAGCCGGAGAACATGGGAAAGGATTTGCTGTTGTCGCGACAGAAATTCGTAAATTAGCGGATGAAAGTCGAAAATCTGCTTTAAAAATAAATACCCTTGTAGCGGATATTTTAAGGGCAATTAATTCAACCGTAATGGCAACGGAAGAAGGGACAAAAACAGTTTTATCCAGTGTGGAATTAGCCAGAGAAACAGCCGATACTTTTGCTGGAGTTGCTGAATCAGTAAATAATGTTGTTTTAAATAATCAACAAATTTCTCTCAATGTTAAGCAACAAGCGATCGCCATTGGACAAGTTTTAGAGGCGATGAATGCTTTAAGTCAAGGCGTCGGTGAAACCGCAAATGGATTAAGCCAAGCCAAAATCGGAATGCAAAAATTGAATGAAGTCGCCTTAGATCTCAACTCCATTGTTTAATCAGTTTTCCATAAAAATCTATTCTATATCAATCATTCAAAATTAAATTAAAGTCAAAGGATGAAGTACCCATGATGATTGAAGATGATGAACTGCGAGAAGTTTTTAAAACCGCAAGTGAAGAACATTTGCAAAATTTGGATGAGGGATTGTTGTATCTGGAAAAACAACCCAATGACACGACAAAACTTGAAGAATTATTGCGAGAAGCCCATAGCCTGAAAGGGGATGCTGGGATGTTAGGGGTAAAAGATGTTGCCACTTTAGCCCATCAAATTGAACATTTATTAGGCGGTTTAAAACGTCAAGAAACCACCCTATCTGCTGAATTAGTAGACCGAATTTCTCATGGCATTGATGCGATTCGTCAATTGGTTCATGCTGCGGTTACAGGGGAACCTAGTACAATTAACACCTTTCATAGTTTGGCTTATTTGATGGGGGCGAAACCCGCAGAATCAACCCCTTCCGTCTCTGTTCCCTCGGAGGTGACGACTGAACCTCCCCCCCCTGTTGCTGTCCCGACCCCGGAACCAACTCCCGCCCTGATTAGCGTTGATTCCGTTCCGGCTGATACCAGAGTTCCTGTCACCGCATCCCCCGAATCTATTTATAAAATTGAAACTATTCGAGTCCCGACTCGAAATTTAGATGGATTAATGACTCAAACCGGAGAATTAACGGTAACAAAAATTCGCATTGCTCATCGACTAAATGAAATTGAAGAAATTACCAGTTTATGGGAAGAATGGAGCCGAGATGCTTTTGTTAATCGTTTTGTGGTCAATGACTTAGAAAATCACCTTAATCGTCATATTTCTGGCAATGGAACCATCGGACAACTGCAAAATTATTATCATCGCAGTGCTGAACGTTTAGAACAGTTTGGAACGTTAATCAATCAACTCAGAAATACCTTTGCTGAAGATATTGCCCGCTTAGAAATAATTGGTGATGAACTCGAAGACGGTATTAGAACACTGCGATTATTACCTTTATCTACTATTTTTAATTTATTTCCCCGAATGGTACGGGATTTAGCTCGACAACAAGGAAAAGAAATTGAATTAGTGATTTCGGGTGGAGATACCCGTGCGGATAAACGGATTTTAGAAGAAATGAAAGATCCTCTGATGCACATTTTAAGAAATGCTATTGATCATGGGATTGAAACTCCAATAGAACGGGAGAAATTTGGCAAACCTGCGATCGCAACTATTCAATTACGCGGGTATCAAACCGCGACCCATGTTGTCCTAGAAGTACATGATGATGGCCGGGGATTAGATTTAGAAAAAATTAAACAAACCGCTTTAAAACGGGGAATTTGTCAACCTGAAGAATTATTAGGAATGACCCCGCAACAAATTCATGCTTTAATTTTTGCCCCAGGTTTTACGACCCGAACCGTTGTTACAGAAGTATCAGGACGGGGGGTAGGAATGGATGTGGTGCGGACTAATGTGGAACGTTTAAAAGGTCTGATTCAAGTTGAATCTTTCCCATTAAAAGGCTGTTTATTTCGGATTCAATTAGGAACAACCTTAGCAACGGCTCACGTTTTAATTGTGTCCGTTCAGGGCATTTCCTATGCTATTCCTGTTGAATTTGTACAAATGACTCGGTTAGTAATGTCCCATGAAATTTTTGCAATTGAAGGGCGAGATACGATTATTTTTGAAGACCAACCGATTTCAGTCGCTAAACTTGCTGATTTATTAGAAATTCGTTTAATTCAATCTCAGGTTGACTCGGAAACAACACCTTCTTTAGATGCCAAATCTCGCCCTTCTAATTCCTCATCTTTTCTTCAGTCCTTTGCCCAAACTTCTACCTCTGTCGGGGTAAATTTGTCCCGGTCGTCTGCTGCTGATATTGGTACGCATGGTTTACCGAATAATATACAGAATAAAAATGAAAATTCTTCCCTAGTAGATGTGTCTTTACCTTGCATTATTTTGAAAGTAGGTGAAGAAAAATTAGGATTGTTTGTAGATGCTTTAATTGATCAGCAGGATGTCGTTTTAAAACCCCAAAGCCAATTGTTGAAACGGGTCAGAAATGTTGCTGGGGCAACAATTTTAGGAACGGGGGAAGTCTGTATTATTTTAAGTCCCCAAGATTTAATTAAATCCATTCGTAAACAAGCGGGTGTAATTTCCTCTCCAATGGTGCGATCGCCCTTAAATATTCAGGAGCCTTCCTCCCATAAACCTGTTATTTTATTAGTGGAAGATTCGATCACAACTCGCACCCAAGAAAAACGAATTTTAGAATCTGCGGGTTATGAAGTCGTGACAGCAGTTGATGGGTTAGATGGGTTTAACAAGCTCACCACTCGTTCCTTTGATGCGGTGGTTTCTGATATCCAAATGCCCAATCTTGATGGCTTAAGTTTAACCGCAAAAATTCGACAACATCAAGAATATAGTGAACTACCGATTATTCTTGTCACCTCTCTCGCCTCCGATGAAGATAAACGCAAAGGAGCAGAAGCGGGAGCCAATGCGTATATTACTAAAGCGTCTTTTAATCAAGAAGTTTTGATAGAGACTTTAAAAAGACTGGTATGATCAGTTATCAGTAATTCGTAATTCGTAATTCGTAATTCGTCAACCGTCAACCGTCAACATTTGAAAATGCCAATTCGAGTTCTCCTAGTAGAAGATTCGACCGTTGCTTTAATTATTCTGAAACGAATTTTATCGACGTCTCCAGACCTTTGCGTTGTGGGAACTGCTCGAACAGGTAAGGAAGCATTAGCATTAGTTCCAACTGTAGAACCAGATGTTATTTGTACAGATTTTCATATGCCCCAAATGAACGGACTGGAATTTATTCAGGAAGTCATGGTCGATTATCCTCGTCCTATTTTAGTAATTAGTGCCTCCGTTCAAGCTGATGATACTCAGAATGTTTTTCAACTGTTAAATGCTGGGGCGGTTGATGTATTTCCGAAACCTACAACTGGTTTAGCATCCGATTATGAGTTAATTGGACAGGAATTAATTCATAAAATTAAAGTGCTTTCTGGGGTAAAAGTTTTTACTAAACATCGTAAATCTCAACCCTCCTTAAACCCGGTTCAGTCCGACAAACGCTTGTCTATTCCAACCCTTTCACCTATCAGCAGAACAACTGTTTCCCCGGTTTCCTCTAAAACGATTAAAATGCTGGCTATTGGTGCATCGACGGGTGGCCCCCAAGCCTTACATACGATTTTGACCCAACTTCCGAGGAATTTTCCCGTTCCCATTGTTTGTGTTCAGCATATTAGTGAGGGGTTTTTGCAAGGGTTGGTGAGTTGGTTAGATGGGGAATGCCATTTAGCTATTAAAGTTGCGACGCCGGGAGAACTTCCCCAAGCCGGATCTGTTTATTTTGCCCCAGAAGGGCGTCATTTAGAATTTAGCCGGAATGGTCGCTTTGCTTATTCCAATGCACCCCCACTTGCGGGTCATCGTCCTGCGGTGACAGCAACTTTAGAATCTGTGGCTCAGTTTTATGGTGCGAGTGGTGCTGGCGTTTTGTTAACCGGAATGGGGCGGGATGGGGCTGATGGGATGAAAGTGATTGCGGAAAGTGGAGGGTTAACCATTGCCCAAAATCAGGAAAGTTGTGTGGTCTTTGGAATGCCCGCAGAAGCGATCGCATTAGGTGCAGCCCAATATATTCTATCCGTTAATGAGATAGCACCGTTTCTATTAAATCGAGTCAAGAATCAGTAAATAGTTAACTGTTGACTGTTGACTGTTGACTGTTGACTGTTCCCTTCTATATTATTAAATCAAGGAGGATTAAGATGAAACTTAAGTTGAATTTAAAACAAGAAGAAAATCAGCAAAATACACTGTTAAAAAGCTTAAAAATTTTAAGTTTATTAGGAGCATTCTTTTTAATTGATTTTCCGGCTTTGGCGCAAATTAATCTAGCGACTTTAATTGATATTATTGGTAATAATAATCAGGTGTTTATTGAAGATCAAGTCGCAGAAGTTAAGGAACAAGCCGCATTAGGACAAACAATCCGAACCGAACAAGCTCGCGCTCAAATTGATTTTAATACAGGTGCGGCGGGACGAATGACTGAAAATTCTCAGATTATCGTGGGTCAATGTGTGGAAGTACAAGAAGGGGCTTTAATGGCTTCTGGCGCTGCTAATGGCTGTATTTTGGGGTTTTCAACCGCCGTCCAAGGAACAATTTATATGTTGGATGTAGAAAATAATAATAATACGAATACCAATACAGGAACAATTCGGGTTTTGGAAGGCCAAATTCAATTATCATTAAGAAATAATCCCAATGATCCCAATCCTATAACAATTCAAGAAGGACAAAAAGTTGCCAGTTTAACGCCCACTTTAGCGCTGTCTCAAGTCTCTGTTCAACGGATGACGAAACAAGAATATGAAGGGATAATTACAGGGCCATTATTCCAAGGGTATAAAACACCCCTTCCCAATCAAGATAAAATTAACGAGGTTTGTAAACGACTCTATGGTGACTGTGTGACCGTCGGCGGAAATGTCCCAGTTCGAGGGTTATGGTAAGACCGGAGAAGCAGGGGGAAGCAGGGGGCATCGGTGTCAACTTAAGTCTAAAAGCCTTGAAATAAATTTCAGGCTCAAAGCTAAAACCCGTTAAAACGGGTTAATGAAGAATNACTATAAATCTGGGAGAATCTAATTCTAACGCATACTTTTCTTTTTCTCGGCTTTTAAATCTCGATTACTGGCGGCGGCAATTTCAGCATCGAGTAAGGTGCGACCTGTTGCCGCTAAATAGACATCATCTAAACTCGGTCGAGATTGAGCGATCCCAAAAGTAGGTAAACCTGCATCTTTTAACGCCTGTTGAATGGTAAACAACGCATCGCTTTGAGATTTGACGACTAAATTCAAAGAATTACCTTGAGCATTATTAATAATAATCTCTTGGACAAAGGGCAAAGGTTGTAATAATGCTTTGGCTTTTTCGGCTTCTTCCACAGGCGAAAATTCTCGAATTCTCAGGGTAATGCGATCGCCTCCTACTTGGTCTTTTAATTGTGAAGGTGTACCCGTTGCAATCACTACTCCTTGATCAATAATTGCCACTCGATCTGCTAAAGCATCCACTTCTTCTAAATAATGGCTAGTAATTAAAACTGTTGTGCCATTTTCCCTTAATTGACGGAGGAAATTCCACACCGCCACCCGACTTTCAATGTCTAAGCCAACGGTGGGTTCATCTAACACTAATAAATCCGGTTGATGCAATAACCCCGATGCCAAATCTAAGCGTTTACGAATTCCCCCAGAATAGGTTCCGGTTTTTTGATCAATCCAATCTTGTAATCCTAATAAATTTGTAACCTGATGAATTCGTTCGGCAATTGTGTTTCGAGGAATATGATAGAGGGCTGCTTGTAATTGTAATAACTCAAGCCCGGTTAAAACTTTATCTAAAGCCACTTCTTGAGCGACATAACCTAAGCGTTGACGAGCTAATCTGGGTTGATCAATCACAGAAATACCCGATATTTCTAAACGTCCTGCATCGGGAGTAATTAACGTACACAACGCCCGTAGAGTTGTGGTTTTTCCGGCTCCATTCGGCCCTAATAAACCAAAGATTTCCCCCGGTTGGACATCAAGAGACACATCTTTAAGGGCTGGGACAGAGCCATAGGATTTTTGTAGATTTTGGATGAGAACGGCAGGAATCATATTGCACGTTTAAATAAGGATATTTACTATGTCCAGACGTGCCATGGCGCGTCTCTACTGACTGTTGACTGTTGGCAGATACGGTGTTAACGGTCAACGGTCAACAGTCAACGGTCAACCGTCAACTGATCGACTGCCTTAACACTTCTAAACAATTTCCTATTTTTACACTTTCTATGCTCTAACGGGGTAGATAATTTGGGTTTTCGTTGCCAATTCTGGGAAAATTTGGCAACCCCGACTCAACAGGATGCTTTCTCTTGGCTGCTGTTATGGCTTGCAAAGAGAACTGAGGTTCACTACAATCAAACATTAAAACCCGACAAAAATAATAATTGATAGTCCTTGTTTTTTGATCACAGGTTAACATAATTATGGGGGTGCGAAGTTGGGATAAACTGTTATACAGCATCCTTGCTGATTTCAACAATGGTGAAACCGTTAACTCTAACTCTGTACAGGATCTCAATCAATTTCTTATTTCTTTCGGGCCAACAGATCCTCTCATTCTTATAGGTTATCGAATGAGTCGAATTCTCATTGCTGAAGATGAACCCCGCATTGCTGCCTTTCTGGAAAAAGGACTGCGAGCGAATGGGTTCACAACAACACTCGCCTGTAACGGACGAGAGGCGGTAGAAAAAGCACTCGCCCATGAGTTTGACTTGTTGATTCTTGACCTAGGGCTTCCCGATCAAGATGGGTTTCAAGTTTTAGAACAATTGCGGGGACAAGGAGAACAAATTCCCATCATTATATTAACGGCTCGTGATGATGTCACCGATAAAGTGGCGGGGTTAGAAGGGGGAGCCGATGACTATGTGACGAAACCCTTCCGGTTTGCTGAACTCTTGGCTCGTGTTCGTGTCCGTTTACGACATCATCCGACATCTGGGAATAAAGAAGATAAAGCGTTAACGGTGGGTCAAGTAACACTGGATTTATATACCCGTCAAGCTTGTTTAGGAGAAACACCAATTACTCTATCGGCTAAGGAATTTCAGCTTTTAGAAACCTTCTTGCGCCATCCGGGTCAAGTGTTGAGTCGAGAACAACTACTGGATCAAGTTTGGGGATATGACTACGATCCCGGATCGAATATTGTTGATGTTTATGTCGGTTATCTCCGCAAGAAGTTGGGGAGTGAGCGAATTGAAACAGTACGGGGGATGGGATATCGTCTGGTTTCTTAAAAACTCTGGGAACTTTTGAGTTGGGTTAAACGTCAAGGGGCGCAACTCCTCCAGAACGTGCGATTGAGAAAGATTACAGTCATAACAATCAATAGTTTTGAACCCATTTCTAATTCAATCCTTAGAAATATTTGATCACCCGAAGTTGGGACTTTAAGCTGAAACTAAAGTCCAACTGATAAGTTTTTGGGAAAACCCAAAGAATTACTTAGCCATCTCTTCTTTATAAGCCATCACGTTGCATCTATAGATTCAGTTATAACAATAATTTGGGAAACAGTTAATTATTACCCCAACTTAGGGAATTCTAAAGTTAGAGGGGTGAGGATGAATAACATTAGTGCAAACAACAATCAAGATTGAGTAATCCGTCGGTATTTTACTAAAAAGATGGGAGTAAATCTCTATACTGTGGACAATTTCTAACCCAATAAATTTTACTTGATTGTTATGTTAAATAGGGATTAGAAGTTAAGTTTAATTCGGATTAATCTGGGCTGATAACCCGAAAAGGGTTAAGGAATTTATTTGTGATTTTTTTCCTAAAAGTTCGCCGAAAACCTTTATTGGTTTTGGGATTTTTTACGTTTTATTTCAAAAATATAAAATCATAAAACCTAGATATTAAGATTTTTCTCATACAGACTTAATGCCTATCTTAAATCGGTTCTTTAAGCTTAAGATAAGTAGAAATAAACCCTCGGAACTGGATGTGCTTTTAAATCTTGATAGTGCTTCAGTTCTATAGGTTCAGAATCAGTCTGCAAAAACATCACTTTTCTGTCTTAAATATTACAAAGTTGAGAAAGCTATGGATGACTTAAATAAGTTTGTCAAAGAATTTGAGAAGTTGGGAGATAAACTCGGTAAGTTAGCCGATAAACCGGAGAAGTTTTTCAAAAAACTAGAGAAGATCTTTGATAAGGATGCTTATCTAAAACTAAACCCTGATGTTAAAAAAGCCGTTGAGGACGGTCTTTTGACGGCTGAAGAACACTTTTTACTCTATGGTATTTATGAAAACCGGGAATGCAGTAATATCTTCAGTGTTCGTCAATACTTACAACTGAATATAGACATTAACATTGCCCTTGAACAAGAAGGTTTCAGTGTCCTTGAGCACTTTATAGATATTGGACAAGCGGAAAATCGACCCTGGAACCCTCTATTTAATATTAAGGACTACTTAGAACTGAATTTAGATGTTAAGGAAGCTGTTCAAGATGGCTTAACAAATGCCACTGAACATTTCTTGGACATTGGAATAGATGAAAAACGAAACTTTAGTTTTGTTTTCAATCTTCAAGATTATTTGGCTCTCAATGCTGATATTAATTTACAAGTTCAACAAGGTTTAATCAATCCGATTCTGCACTTCTTTAATTTTGGTCAATTTGAAGACCGAGAATGTAGTAAATCATTCTTCAATGTCAAGCATTATCTAGCAGCAAATCCAGATGTTCAGCAAGCGGTAGAAGCAGGTCGAATTAGTGCGATCGCTCATTTCTTTGCATTTGGTCTTGCAGAAAACCGTCCGTTTAACCCGAACATTTCTGTCACCCAAATTTTGCAAGAATTTAATGTTACCAACCTCTCGGTAATTAGCATTCAGCAAATCCAACAATTTATTCAGATATCGCTATCAACACCGATACCCACACCGCAACCAACTGTTGCGCCCACACCTGAACCCACACCGCAACCAACTGTTGCACCCACACCAACACCCACACCGCAACCAACTGTTGCACCCACTCCTGAACCCACTCCAACACCAACTGTTGCACCCACACCGCAACCAACTGTTGCACCCACACCGCAACCAACTGTTGCACCCACTCCAACACCAACTCCTGAACCCACACCGCAACCAACTGTTGCACCCACTCCAACACCAACTCCTGAACCCACTCCAGTTCCCTCTCAAGAGTTCTTCAATCTTGACTATATTAAAATCACCTACGCTTCTGTACTCAAAATTGGTTTAAATGTTGAGGATCTCAGCACTGTTTCAGACGATGACATCATCAACTTTTTAAATGAAAATGGATTAGAACTGGGAATTAATCCATCTTTGTATGTTGACCTTGATGTCTACATTCAAACTTACAGTCTACAACTGATCAGTTTCTATCAAGTTACCTCTGTTTCCGAACTAACCTTTGTGCAAATCCTCAACTATATTAGTGGGGAAGGTTTAGATGATGGGAATAGCCCTTCTTTGTTTATTGACTTTGATTTTGTCAAGAAGAATCATATCAAAAAATTAGAGAAATTCTTCAATAAAGCCATTGATAAAATCACCAATGTAGAGATTTTAGAATACATTGACAAAGAAGGAATTGAGAATGGCGATCAACTTTGTGGTTGCTTAGACTTTGACTATATTCGGTTCACTTATAGTGTTGAATTGACGGCTAAATTTGGGATTAGCATCGAACTGATTAGCAATCTGCAAATCTTTGAATTTATCAACAGTGAAGAAGGATCTGAAATTATTACAAATCCTTCAGCAACCGTTGATATTAACTTTGTGAAAGTGGTGTATGCACAACAGATTGCGACTTACTTCAATATTTCCATTGAGCAAGTCATTACTCTGTCGAATATTCAGATCCTCCTGTTTGTTAATAACGTTCCACCGGAACAAAATATTGATACCTCTTGGACAGTCTCTTTAAATTACCTGGAAACGGTTTATGGTACAGAGTTAGTTGCTGCATTAGGAGAAAATCCATCCGTTGAACAAATTCTTGAGTTCATTGAAGAACAAGGAATTAAAAATGGAAATACCGTTTCTCCGTTCATGAGTTTGGACTATGTGAAACAGTTGCATCTCGATAAAATTATCGAGAAATACGACATCACAGAAACAACAAACATTGTCGATGAAGATGTCCTCGAAAGCATCAATGTAGATTACTCGATTGATATTGAATATTGTCGAGTTAAATACGTTACTCAACTAGCGGCTTACTTCAAAGTTTCTGAAGAAGAAGTTATTAACCTAACGGATGCAGAAATCAAAGTTTATATCCTAGGAATTGGATTAGAACTAGGATTAGCCGGAAGTGCTATTGACTTTAAGAAAGTTGAGAAATTGCTAGAAACAGAACTCAAAGATTTCTTTAAAGTCAAAGACGTTAAAGACTTAACTGATGGACAAATTCATGCGTTTCTATCGGGTGAAGGCAAAAAACTCGGACTGATTCAACAAATTAGTACCGCCGTTGATGTTGAATACTACAAAGAAATTTACGGGACAATCTTAACGGCTGAATTTGGAGAAGATGTCACGGCGGAAGAAATTGTCGAGTTCTTATTTGGTGATGAAGCTCCCGTTATTGATGTCGAATTCTGCTTTGATAAATATGCAGATGAACTGACAGATTATGCGGAAGAGCTAGGAAAAGATCTCGACAAATTAACGCAAGAAGACCTGAAAAAATACTTCTTCAGCAATGAAACATTTGACGAGAATAAAAATCTCACAGCTTTTGACTTAGAAGCGTTCAGTACCCAATATTCATCACAGTTAATTACGTTCTATAATGTAACTTCTGTTGAAGAACTGACTCAGATCCAAGTTTATCAGTTCATCACCCACGAAGCCTATAAATTCAGTCTCGATCTTTCTGAATTTATTTCTGATGATGATCTGGAATTCTATCGTGAACAATACGCTGAGAAAATAGCAGTTAAATATAGTGTTGAAGTCAGCGTTGTTCAGGAACTAGATGCTAATATTCTACTCGATGTTGTCTTTGGTGGATGGTCGGATGATCTCGACTCTGACTATTTCAAAGGTAAATTTGAAGGAGATGTTCAGGCGGTCTTTGGTGTAGAAACCATTGCTGAAGTTACGGATTTACAAATTCTCCAATACCTGCATGAACAGGAAACTGTTGATATTAAAACAATCAACTGGTTTGATACCGATGAATATGTCAAGAAATACGGTAAAGAACTGGAAGATGCGCTGAAAGATTGTTACCATGTTAAAGATATTAGTGAACTCTCAAGTCAGCAAATTATTCAGTTTGCCTTTAGCCTTGAAGCCAAAGCGTTTAGTGTAGAAGGATTGATTGATTTAGAGTACGTTAGTAGCACCTTCGGAGCCGCCATTGTAGCTGGTGATCAAGTTACTGAAAAATGGGTTAGTCAATATGTCAGCCTTGATGCTGGATATGTTGAGTTTCAACTCAGTAGTTTGATTGAAGCGGGAACAGTTACCTTAGAACAAATTAATACAGTTCTAGGAACTGAGGTTGCATCCGTTGATTTGTTGAGTAAAAAACAACTAATCGACTTAATTAATAATAGCGAATTCCAGACTGCTTTAGGCGAAGGTGTTGAAATTAAACTGTTCCAAGATACTCCCAATTTGGATTATATCAAGGAAACCTTTGCTCCCGCTTTAGCAGACGTTTTAGGGGTGAATATTGCCTCTATTACGGGTGAAGAAACCAACGTTGTTTCTAATCAAGAAATCCTAGACTATTTCGTTGAAAATAAAAAAGCAGAAATCGCTGCATTTGCGAAAGTTACTGAAGCGGAAGTTACACCGGAATTAGCACAACAATGGTTACTTGAAGCTAATGTCATCTCATTAGATGATGATGGGACTACCGATGATGGTACAACTGATGATGGTACAACTGATGACGGGACTACCGATGATGGTACAACTGATGACGGGACTACCGATGATGGGACTACCGATGACGGGACTACCGACGACGGGACTACCACTGAAATCGACTTAGTTTATGGCCGTTATCAACTGGAACAGTTAGTTACGGAGGAAACACTCACCCTCGATACTGTTAATGAATTCTTACCTACACCCATTGAGTCTTTAGACGATATTACAGATGAAAATCTCACGGATTTATTACTCAATGAAGAATTCCAAACTGCATTAGGTGAGAATAGTATTGAGTTAGTTCAATCTAGCAGTTTAGATTTAGCTTTTCTAGTTTCTGAATATCAAGATGAACTGTCAGCATACTACAGTTTACCTATCGAAACTGAATTCACTGAACAAGAAATTAAGGATTATTTCAGTACCGAATATGCTGAAGAAATTGTAACCGAAGGTGTGACGGTTGAAGAATATATTCAGCAGTTTACGGTGACAGAAGTTCCAGAAACTGACCCAGAAACTGACCCAGAAACTGACCCAGAAACTGACCCAGAAACTGACCCGACGGAAGACTTTGATCCAGAGTATGTGAAATTCCAACTTCAAGAATTATTGGATGATGATGTAATTACTCTGGACGATGTTAATGGTGTTCTGACTACTGATATTCAGGCGTTAGATGCGTTAACTAATGAACAAGTTAAAGAGTTAATTCTGAACGCAGCCTTTAACACAGGACTGGGTGACGATAACGCTCTAAAACTGACACAAACAGAAAGCGTTGATTATAACTATATTCGTAGCGTTTACGCTGAAGAATTAGCCGATGCTTATGATGTTTCAGTGGATGATGTTTTAGCCGGAGAGGTTGTCGAACTCACGGACGAACAAATCCTCACCGCCTTTACAGAAAGTCTGTCAACTGTTGATGTGGGATACGTCAGTTATCAACTTGAACAATTGATTACTGATGGAACATTAAATTTAGATCAAGTCAAACAATTCTTAGGAACTGAAGACGCGACTTTTGCAACGGTTGAAGACTTGACAAATCCCCAAATCATTGACTTGGTTTACAGTTCAGAATTCCAGGCGTTGTTAACAGCAGAAAATCAGAAGCTGGAACTTTCCCCTGTTGATTATGAACAGTATATTAACGACAATTCCGATGCTTTGAAAACTGCCTATCCAGATGTTACTAATATCGAAGCGTTAACTCTGGAACAAGTCAAAGAGTTCATGTATGGCGAAGGTGTTGAACAAGGTATTCAGCTTGACAAATATCTGGCTTTTGATTATCTGGGAAATACCTACAGCAGTGCCATTAATAGCGTTGAAATTGATGATCAGGTCGTGTTAGATTGGCTGAAAGATGACTACAATCAACTTAATGTCAACTATCTGCGTTATCAATTTGAACAGTTAAGTGTTGAAAAACAAACACAGTTATTAAGTGAACTGGAAATTGAGAAAGATGTTAATTCTCTGACGAATCAAGACATCATTTCTATTGCTTTTAGCAGCACTTACAAACAAGTGTTGAATATTAAGAGCGTTCAACTGACAGCTATTGATGTTGATGCTTATCGGGAAGAATACGCCGAACAGCTTGTTGATTATTACTTCCCTGATGATGGTACTACAGACGATAATTCTGATGATGGTACTACAGACGATAATTCTGATGATGGTACTACAGACGATAATTCTGATGATGGTACTACAGATGATGATTCTGATGATGGTACTACAGATGATGATTCTGATGATGGTACTACAGACGATAATTCCGATGATGGTACCGATGATGGCGGAGGTACTCCACCTACTGATGATCCCGAAGATAGTGATAGTGGAAATGGCAACTTAGTTGATAAAATCAGCGACAAAGATGTCATTAAGTTTGCCTTTAGTGAAGGGATCAAACAAGGAATTGATCCTCTGGAATTCGTTGATAAAGAATACCTGAAAGCGACTTTTTCCGCAGAACTAGCAACCTATTATAACGTTGAGGTATCGACTGTTACTCAACTCGATGATTCCTTAGTGGCTGACTATGTGTACGGTGGAATTTTGGGTGCAGAAATTGACTACAAATTCTATAGCCAAACCTACAAAACAGAGTTAGAAACCACCTTCAGCAAATCTGTTGAACAAGTGACAGATACCGAAATCCTGCAACACGCTTTAGACGTGACAATTCCGCAAGGAAAAGCGATCGCACCTGTTGATGTTGATGGGTTTGTTAAGGAATATAAGGAAGAACTGTCTGATATTTTTGGACTCGAACCCAAAGACCTCAAAAAACTTGATAAAGGCTTCTTGAAAGACTTTATTCTTGAACAAGCCAAAGATTATGATTTAGATGGGGTCAAATACACCAATCTTGACTACTATCGCAGTCAAAATGGGGAAGAATTGTTAGACAACTACCGCGAGGAAAATGTCTACAATATCGATCCCAAAAAAGTCTTTGATTACGCGATTGAAAATCCAGAAGAAGTTCCCAGTACGGCTCCAACAATTGACTTGGTTTGGTATCAAGAACAATATGCGGATGATATTGCGACAGATCAAGCGAAAATTGATACCAATGGAGACTCCCAAATTAGCAATGATGAGTTGTCTGTCTATGCAACCAGTGAAGGTTTAATTAAAGGAAATAAACCTTCTGAATTGTTGGAAGACTTCGATCAATACATTGCTGATTCTCAAGTGCAAGAAGACCTCTTAACCTACTACAATATCGAGTCGGTTGATGCACTTACGAATCCTCAAATTGTGAACTACATGGTCAGCCAAGGTTTGTTAGATGGTCACGAACCCTTCAGCGATGAATTCTTAACGAATAATCCTGAATTGGAATTGGAAACTTTCAAACAAGCCAATGCTCAAGCCTTAGTTCAATATACAGGAATCCAAATCGAACAAGTGACCTACTTGAATGTTTTCTCCTATCAAGCCAGTGTAGGTTTGTTCAACTCAACAACCACTAACAATGGTTTAGCTTAGTCGTAAATTTTACCGCCTAAACAGTCTTGGCTCCTGATCAGCCAGGACTGTTTTTTTTAGAGATTAAGGGAAGTAATATTATATTCCATCCCTTAATGTTGGCTACAAATCCCCCCTGTAGAGACGTTGCATGCAACGTCTCTACAGGGGGTTAGAGGCGATCATCTCTACACGATACAGATATGTAGCAAACTTTTAATAATTTCATAATACAAACATATAATTATTGATTTATAATAATTTTTGAGCATAAGCGATCGCTTCTTCAAGCGTTGTTATTTTTCCTTCAATTTGTCCTAACTGAATCTCTAATAAAAGTTGTCCAATTTTTGGACTTTGACGTAAATTTAACGCTTCCATTAATTCATTTCCAGTTAATAATAATTTAGGGTGAGCGATAGGATCAGTGGGGTTAAGATAACGATTAATTAAAGGGGAAAGACTCTCTAAGGAAAACCCATCGGCTATTGCACTCACAATTAAAGCCGGAAATAATAATCCTAACTCTTGGAATAAAAAATATTGTTCTCTTAGGGATAAATCTCTAGTTTTCAATAACTCCAATTGAGATAAGCCTTTTAAAATTGCTAAAGCACTTTTTAATTCTATTTTACTAAATTTTAACTGTAATAATTCTGCTTCAGCTAAGGAAGTATTCTGATTTAATAAACAAGTTAATTTAGCTATTGATAAACGAGATATTTTTAAAGTATCCCGTAATTCTTGAGATAATTCAACCCATAATTGAGGGTAAATTTCTGCTAATTTTATGGCGGATACATCTATTTGTGATAATCGCTGAAACTGCTGATTTGCACTTTTAAACCAGGGAGAAATTAAACCCGTTTCCCAAGCTTGTTGGATCAAAGGGATTGCATTTTCTGTATTTAATAAATAGACTAACTCGGTGCGAATACGTTCAACGGCAACCCGACTCAACAACGGTGCAAATTCTTGAATGGCGGCTTGGGTTTGACCTTCGATTTCAAATTCTAATTGGGCGGCTTGACGATATCCCCTTAATAACCGTAAAGGGTCATCTTGTAAATTTTCAGGAGAAATCATTTTAATTAAACGCCGTTGTAAATCCTCTTGACCGTTGTTAAGATCAATAAAGGTTTGTGTAAACGGATCAAAAGCGATCGCATTAATCGTAAAATCCCGTCGGCGTAAATCCTGTTCTAAACTATTTCCTTGGGCTTGAGCAAAGTCAACCGTTACCTGGTCAAAAACAACCCGTGCAATCTGCCGTTGAGCATCCAACAAAACAAACCCAGCGTCATAATATTGAGCCAGGGTTCGCGCCGTTTTCACCGCATCCTGTAACAGCACAAAATCTAAATCTAAAACGGTTACAGTGCGACCGATTAACCCATCTCGAACTGCACCCCCGACTAAATAAGCAGGTTGAGGCAAATCACTCAGTTCAAACGGCCAACTGGCGGGAGAGAAGACATCGGCTAAAGCTTCAGGCATTGCAACAAAAATCAATGAGATTGTCAAGCAGGTTAAGGCCTACCTAAGTTAAATTAACATCAAAGGGATGGACAAGTTTCACCCTTGGCAATCACCGAGGAATCAAATTATGTGTATTTGTGTGAATTGTCATTATGTTGATCGCTGTACCACCTACCACGCCGTAGAAATACAGCATGAAGAACGCCATTTGACCGAAAACCCCACCTTTGAACCCACCGAACCCACCATTAACGTCAATATCCGCACCCCTAATGACCATGAAATCGAAATGGAATGGGATGTAGTCGGATGTTTGAGTTTTAAAGAAGAAAAGGGTAAATGGGCAAAATTAAGACCAGGGGAATTAGTTCCGACTTAAACAGTTATCAGTTATCAGTTATCAGTTATCAGTTAATGGTTGAGTTTGAACTGTTAGCTTTTTCGTAATTCGTAATTCGTAATTCGTAATTCCCTGTTCCCTGTTCCCTGTTCCCTTCTATAAAAAATGAGTTATTGTTTTAATCTGAATTGTTCTCATCCACAGAATTCTGGTGATAGCAAGTTTTGTCAAAATTGTGGATCTAAATTGTTGTTGAGTTCTGTTTCTGATGATGCTGAGTCGGTAATTTATCGAGGAATTCAATTAATCGGACAGGGGGGATTTGGTCGGACATTTTTAGCGGTTGAGGAGAGTCAACCGTTAAAACCCTATTGTGTGATTAAACAATTTTTACCCCAAGGTCGTAGTGCTGTCAAAGCTACAGAATTGTTTCAACAAGAAGCGCAACAATTACAAAATTTGGGTCAACATTCCCAAATTCCTAAAGGTTTAGCCTATTTTGCCCAAGAGGGCTATCAATATTTAGTTCAAGAATTTATTGAAGGTAAAAACTTAGCCCAAGAATTGCAAGAAAAAGGAGTTTTTAATGAAGACAAAATATTGTTTATTTTAAAAGACTTATTACCTGTTTTGCAGTTTATTCATGAACGAAAAGTCATTCACCGAGATATTAAACCAGAAAATATTATTCGTCGATTTAATACCAAAAAACCCATCGGAAATTTAGTTCTAGTGGATTTTGGGGCAGCTAAATTAGTTACAGGCGGGATGCTTCCTAAAACGGGAACAATTATTGGTAGTGCTGCTTTTACTGCCCCCGAACAATTAATGGGAAAAGCGGTTTTTTCGAGTGATTTATATAGTTTAGGGGTGACTTGTATTCATTTATTGACAAGTATTCCTCCCTTTGATTTATTTGATAGTACAGAAGGAACTTGGGTTTGGCGAGATTATTTGAAAGCTCCTATCAGTGATCAACTCGGACATATTTTAGATAAAATGTTGCAGAATGGAACCCGTCATCGTTACCATTCGGCGGCGGCAATTTTACAACAAATTAATCCTAAACCCGATTATGTTCAGGTAATGCCGGGATTAACCCTTAATCCTGAAATTGGGTTTCAAGCTTTACCTGAACAGAAGGAAATTATTCCTCCTGCTCCTCCTGTTTCTATTGCTTGTGAATCAACGGTTAATTCACAACCTATTGCTGAAGTTTCTCCAGCAAAACCTCTGGATAAAATTAACCAAATTCAAGACATTTTGCAAACCCGTTTAGAGAAGTATGGGATTCTTCAGGTACAGGTCAATCAAACCCAAAGACAGCAGTTAACAATTGTTTTAAATCGAGATGAAAATCGACAAATTAAATATAAAGAATTGCTGCCTATTATTGGTTATGAATTAACTAATTTCCAAATCAATAATATTGAGAAAGTTAAACTTTTAGGACGGCTCAATAATCGAGGGGTTCCTGAGTGGCAATCTTCGTTGAAAATAGATCGAAAAACTCAGTTAAAAAACAAAATTATTCGCTTTCAAAATAATTCTTTTATTTTCCATTTAGAGCAACTCAAATCTCCCCAGTTTTGGATTCACCAAATTCAAAGGCGAGAGTTCTGGCTAGATGGATTAATGATAGCGATGATTGTGTTTATCTTTACCGATAAAATTATTATCTTCAAACCGATAATAGCATTATTGATTGCCGCAGGATTTTGGGGCGTTAAACATCAAGTCAATCGCCGGAATACTTTAAACATCAATCAACTCTTTGCCACCATTACCACCCTATTTTTGATGTTTGGCTGGTTACACTTAAGGATTTGGGTGGAGGGATCATTTGGTATAATCTTAGCGGGCTTGTTTATTTCCATGCCCATCTTTTTTTCCCGTCATCCCTCTTAACCTGAGTTTAAATAACGTGCAGTCAATTTCCTCCCAACCTCGTTATGGTTTAGCCATTCATACCAGTAGTCCTGATTTGGGATTAGCAATTAGTAATTTTCAGGACGTTCATCGCTGTCAATCTTGGGCTTTGGGGCGGGATTTATCCACCCAATTGCATCAATATTTATCAGAGTTTATTCAACCTCAAACTTGGTCAGATTTGGGCTGGATTGCGGTTGCTAAAGGGCCAGGAAGTTTTACCGGAACTCGCATTGGGGTTGTCACCGCCCGAACTTTAGCCCAACAGTTAAATATTCCTGTGTTTGCCATTTCTACTTTAGCCGCGATCGCTTACAAAGAACAGTTTAAATTGATACAAAATCAGGATGAAAATTCAGTCATTGCCTTAGAAATGCGGGCGCAACGAGGTCAACTTTTTGTCGCAATTTATGGTAGAAATAAAGACACCCCTTTCGAGTTAATTCCCCGATTAGCGGATAGCGTCATGTCCCCTCAACAGTGGGCACAAACCTTAGCCTCTTGGCAAACTCCCTATCATCAGGTACAGATAGAAGCAGGGTTAGGAGAAACTGCAATGCAATTACTGGAATTAGGGCATTTAGACTGGAAATTGGGAAAACAACCCCACTGGTCAGAAGCCTTACCCTATTATGGACAGCACCCGGTAGAACTCTAAGAAAATTATTTTCCCTAAAATCAAGGCTTCACTTCCTTAATCAAACGCTAATGAATTAATAACCATTCATTGTTAAAGTTAAGGCAAGGTTTTTTCTTAGATCGGGAGTTCATCGGTTAGGAAATCAGGCTATTATTCTTTTGATAATAGATGGCATCCTGAAGTTTTCTTAATTCAGTAAAATGACAAGATTTGATGTTTGGTAAGATATTTTATCCTGAGTATTTTATGGTTTTTATGACAGGTTTTTCTTGGAAATTAGAAGCAGCTAATCTATTTCTTCAAACTCCAACGCCCCCTCCAGTAGATGCCCCAATTAATATATTAGAGGCGTTTCTTTTAGGATTAATTCAAGGGGTGACGGAATTTTTACCCATTAGCAGTACCGCCCATTTAAAAGTAATTCCGGTGATGTTAGGTTGGGGAGATCCGGGTATTGCGTTTACGGCGATTATTCAGTTAGGTAGTATTGCGGCAGTAATTTGGTTTTTTTGGCAGGATTTAGCTCAAGTTACCCTAGGATCATGGCGAGCTATTCAAAAAAAAGATTATGATTCTGTAGACTTTCGTTTAGCTTTAGCAATTGCTTTAGGAACGATTCCAATTGTATTTTTTGGGCTTTTAATTAAACTTTTTATTCCTGATTATGATAATTCTCCATTGCGGAGTATGGTAGTAATTGGATTCGCTTCTATTGGGATGGCATTCTTATTAGGATTAGCCGAAAAAATAGGAACTAGAAAACGAGATTTTGAACAGCTAAAAGTCCGAGATGGGATATTAATGGGATTAGCCGAAGCCTTAGCCTTAATTCCCGGAGTATCTCGATCTGGATCTACCATTACGGCTGGATTATTTATCGGTTTAGAACGAGCAACGGCCGCCCGCTTTTCTTTTCTATTAGGAATTCCAGCGATTACTTTAGCCGGAATTGTAGAATTAAAAACCCTATTGATCGATGATATTGGAAATATACAAATCCTACCTCTCCTCGTGGGTTTAATTTCTTCCGCAATTTTTTCCTATTTATCAATTGCTTGGTTAATTCGTTATTTACAAAGAAAAAGCACTTGGATTTTTGTCTGGTATCGTCTCGCCTTTGGAGTTGCTATTCTAGCCGCAGTCTGGGGGGGTGCGTTAAAAAATATTTAGAATTATAATCCTATAGTAGAGACGTGCCACGGCGCGTCTCTACGGAGTCTATGATTGTTAATATTTAATTCCTCCTATGATTCATCCTGCTAAAATTACAACGGTATTACCCGACTCTCTCGCGGAAGAAATTGGCTTTGAAGCGGGAGATGCGATTATTTCGATTAACGGACAACAACCTCGTGATTTAATTGATTATCAATTTTTATGCGCCGATGAAATCTTAGAATTAGAAGTTTTAGATCGTTACGGAAAAACTCATCAAGTCGAAATTGAAAAAGATTATGATCAAGATTTAGGATTAGAGTTTGAATCCGCTTTATTTGATGGATTAATACAATGTAATAATCGCTGTCCGTTTTGTTTTATTGATCAACAACCCCCCGGAAAACGGGAAACCCTTTATTTAAAAGATGATGATTATCGCTTGAGCTTTTTGTATGGTTCCTATTTAACCTTAACCAATTTATCTCAACGAGAATGGGATAGAATTGCTCAAATGCGTCTTTCTCCTCTGTATATTTCCGTTCACGCCACCGAACCAGAGATCAGAATTCAATTATTAAAAAATCCCCGCGCCGGACAAATATTAGATCAGTTAAAATGGTTTAAAAAGAACCGTTTACAAATTCATGCTCAAGTGGTAGTTTGTCCGGGAATTAATGATGGTCAACACCTAGAACAAACCCTCTTAGATTTAGCTCAATTTCATCGCGGAAGAATCCCTACCGTTGCTTCCGTTGCGGTTGTTCCCGTAGGGTTAACTCGCTTTCGTCCCTCTGAAGATGAATTAATCCCGGTTACTCCTAAAAAAGCGCAAGAAATTATTACTCAAGTTCAGAATTTACAACAAAAATTTCAACAAGAATTCGGATCAAATTGTGTTTGGATTGCGGATGAACTGTTTTTAATTGCAGGTGCAGAATTACCTCCCGAATCCCATTATCAAGATTATCCTCAAATTGGCAATGGAGTCGGTTCTATTCGCAAATTTATTAAAGAATTTGAACAAACCGTCAAAGAATACCCGACTCAATTTTGTTCTACTCCCCGTCAGTTCACTTGGGTTATGGGAAATGCCGTTGAAAAAGCCTTTAAACCCCTCGTAAAATCTTTAAATGATATTTCAGGACTAAAGGTTAATATGGTAGCCTTAGCGAGTCAATATTGGGGTCAAGAGATTACGGTTACAGGTCTATTAACCGGACAAGATTTGCTCCAAGAATTAACAGGAAAAATGTTAGGAGATGGGATCTTATTACCCTCGGTGATGTTAAAACAAGGGGAACCTGTGTTTCTGGATGATATGACGGTGGCGGAACTTTCCGAACAACTTCAGGTTCCTATTTTTCCGGTGAGTAATGTTGAAGAATTAATCTCAATTGTGATCAAAGATTCAGATTAATTTGTACAGGCGCGATAGAGCATCTTTCGACACAGACTTGCGGCTTGCTATAACTGATAGATATATAATGATCAAATCCTTTTTTTTAGAGGGGACGAAGGCACTATGGTATTCTCAGAGGAAATTATATTTCCTGTTTGTAGCGACTGTATTGAGCGTGATTTTTTGATTGTTTCTCCTGATACTTCTCTGCTGAATGTTGTTCAACAGATTGCTCAAAGCCAGAGGGAAGTCACGGATATTGAATTAAAACTTAACCTTAAATCACAGCATCCCAGTTGTGTTTTGGTGTTAGAAAATCAAAAGTTAGTGGGTTTACTAACAGAACGAGACTGTGTGAAACTGGTAACTCAGGGGAAATTTTTTGATAATACCCCAGTTTCCGAGGTGATGACTCGGCGATTAATTACCTGTTCCGAAAAGGATATTCAAGACCCTTTACAGGTGATTTCAATTCTACATCAACATCAGATTCGTCATTTACCGATTCTTAACGAAGCCGGACAACCGATAGGAATTGTCACCCCTCATAGTATTCGCGGTGTGTTGCAACCGGCTGATATTCTTAAGTATCGCTCCCTTCAAGAAGTGATGGTTAAAACGGTGATTGTGGGAGCACCAAAAACAAGTGTATTAAAGTTAGCACAACTGATGACGAAACATCAAGTAAGTTGTGTGGTGATTGCAGAAAAAATGACGGCTGAAAAAATTCGCCCTTTGGGAATTATAACAGAACAAGATATCCTCAAACTCCAAGCTTGGCAACGTAATTTGAGCAAGTTAAAAGCCGAACAAGTGATGAGTAATCCGTTATTATTTATTACTCCTAACGCTTCTCTTTGGGATGCTCACCAAGCCATGCAACAAAACAAAGTTCGGCGGTTAGTGGTAGCAGATGAGCAAGGATATTTAGCGGGATTAGTCACTCAAACTACGATTTTACAAGCCATTGATTTGAAGGAGTTGCAAGAGATTATTTCAGGATTGCAGCAAAAAGTTAAACATCTTGAAAACGAAAAAATTAATCTTTTAAACAGTCTTAATTCTAATTTAAAACAAGAAGTTAAAATCCATACAACTAAATTGAAAGAACAAAGCCAACGACATCAACTGTTAACAGATATAGCTTTACGAATTCGTTCCTCTTTAAGTTTAGACCTAATTTTAAATACAACGGTGACAGAAGTTTGTCAATTGTTGGAATGCGATCGCGTGATTATTGAACAATTTGAAGCGGATGGCAGTCGAAAAATGATTGTTGAAGCCGTGGAAAACGGGGAAGGGTCAATCCTCAATTCTGGGATGATCAATCACAATTTTTCCTCAGATTTAGTGGTGCAAATTCGATTAGAAGACCATTTATGGGGATTATTAATTGCTCATAATTGCAGTAGAAATCACCACTGGGAACCGGAAGAAATAGAATTTTTAGAAAATTTATCGGTTCATGTTGCTTTGGCGATTCAACAAGCGACTCTACTAGATCAAATTCAAAGGTCTAATCGAGAATTGGAAGCTAAAGTTCAAGAAAGAACGGCTGAATTAGAGCAAGCCAATCAACGTTTACAACTTGAATTAGAACGAATTAAAACCACCCAAAAGTCATTAAAACAGCAAGAAGAAATTCTCAGTAGTTTTTATAATTCATCCCCGATGATGATGGGAGTCGTTGAACTGTTTGAAACGGATATTTTACATTTATCCGATAATTCAGCAACGGCTCAATTTTTTAGAAAAACCTCAGAGGAAATTAACCATCAATTTGCTAGTCAAATATGTGGAAATCCCGACCATATTCAAAATTGGATTAATCATTATCGAGAGAGTCAACGCTTAGGAAAACCCGTACAGTTTGAGTATCAATCTGAGCAAAATGAGGGTCAAAAACAATGGTTATCAGTAACGGTTTCTTATATTGGGTTATCAGAACAAAATCGTCCTCGGTTTTCTTATATTGTTGAGGATATTAGCGATCGCAAACGTTATGAAGAATCTCTACGACAATATGAACGCATTGTTGAAGCCACTGGAGATGCTCTTTGTTTAGTGGATCAGAACTATATTTATCAAGTCGCTAATCCCGCTTACTTGAAATTGGTAAATCGACCCTTAGAAAAGGTGATTGGTCATTCTGTTGCTGAAATTTTAGGGACTGAAGTTTTTAATTACATCAGCAAACCTCATCTGGATAAATGTTTAACTGGGGAAGTTATTCAAGATGATTCCTGGGTAGATATTCCTGGCGTTGGAAAACGATATTTAAGACGCACCTATACCCCCTATTTAGATGAACAGAAAACCATTTGTGGAAGTGTTGGCAGTATTAAAAATTTAACGGATTTCAAAGAAGCTGAAAACGCCCTGAAACACAATGAAGAACTATTCGCTTTAACGGTGCAACACGCTCCTGATGTCTTCGTAATTTATGATTCAGAACGTCGATTTGAGTATGTCAATCAACGAACATCGGAATGCACCCAAATTCCCATTGAAAACTTTATCGGTCGTCGAGATGAAGATGTTTATCCCCCGGAAGTTTATTCTAAATATCTGCCCTTACTTGATCATGCAATTGCCACAAAAACCGTACAAATTGGAGAATTTACATTACAAATACCGGGGATGGAACCTTATATCGTTGTTATCAAGTACGTTCCCCTTTTAGATGATAACGGAGAGGTTCAACAAATTTTAGGCATGACCTTTGATATTGGTGATCGCAAACGGATTGAAGAAACCCTACGTCAACGAGAAGAACAGTTAAAAGCCGTTGCTGATAATATTCCAGGAGCAATTTATACCTATATTAAACGCCCCGATGGATCTGGTTTTTTGGAATATATGAGTGATGGTTGCTTTGAAGTTTTTGGCTTAACATCTCTGGAATTAATGAACAATCATAAACTTTTAGAAACGGGATTTGATCTCGAAGATCTCCAGGGTCATCGAACCGCAATTTTAAACAGTGCAGCCACCCTTACCCCACTGTTTTATGAGTTGCGATATCAGATGCCCCAGGGGGATTTAAAATGGATTGCAGAAGCTTCCCGTCCTGAACGTCGAGATAATGGAGATATTGCTTGGCGAGGGGTAATTTTGGATGTGAGCGATCGCAAAAAAGCCGAATTAGAATTAAAGGAAACCAGCGATCGCTTAAATTTTCTGCTCAATTATTCTCCCATTGTTATTTTAAGTTGCAAACCCGAAGGCAATTATCCGATTACTTTTGTCAGTGAAAATGTTAAAGAAATAGTAGGTTATGAACCCCAAATCTTTTTAGAAGATTCGAGCTTCTGGATTAAACAGATTCATCCTGATGATGTAGAATGGGTTTTAACTAACTTAACCACGAAATTTACCGAAGATTCTTATATTCATGAATATCGCTGGTTGAAAGCCGATGGAACTTATAGCTGGTTTTTAACACAGTTAAGGAAAATTCGAGATCAAGCGGGAAATGTCGTGGAAATGTTGGGATATTTAGTTGAAATTAGCGATCGCAAAATCTTAGAACAGGAATTAGCAACCTTACTCGAACAAGAAACCCGTCGGAGTCAAGAATTAACCCAAAAAAATATTGCTCTCGAACAAGCTCGACGGGAAGCAGAAATGGCAAACCAAGCTAAAAGTGAATTTTTAGCCAATATGAGTCATGAAATTCGTACACCCATGAATGCCATTTTAGGATTTACAGATTTGCTACAATCTGTTGTTCATGAACCCAGATCTCTGTCTTATTTAAACGCTGTGATCACCGCTAGTCGAACCTTACTCGCCTTAATTAACGATATTCTGGATTTGTCTAAAATTGAGGCGGGGAAACTGGAACTCGATTATGTTCCCGTTAACTTACGGATACTGATTCAGGAAATTCAAAACATTTTTAAACATAAAGCCACAGAAAAAGGGTTAGTTTTACATATCCAAATTGAAGATCATGTCCCCGAATTGATTTATATTGATGAGATACGATTACGTCAAATTTTATTTAACGTTGTCGGTAATGCGCTGAAGTTCACGGAAAAGGGATATATTAGCATTTCTGCACGAACTCAAACCTATTGTGACTGCAATCGAGAAAAAGTTTGGTTAGAAATTGCGATTGAGGATACAGGAATTGGGATTGCGACCCATCAGCAGACTCGTATTTTTGAAGCCTTCGTTCAAAGTGCCGGACAAAGTAATCGTAAGTATGGGGGAACAGGTTTAGGATTAGCCATTACTCAACGCTTAACTCAAATGATGGGGGGGAGTATATTGCTTCAAAGCCAATTGAGACGAGGCAGTATTTTTACCTTTGTATTTCCAGAGATTTCTCTGGTTAAAAATCCGCTCTCAGTGAAATTAAATTCTTGTCAAGATCGCAATCTCAACCAATTTCAAGCCAGTACAATTTTGATTGTTGATGATGTGGCATCCAATCGAGAATTAATTCAGGGATACTTTGCTGCAACTCACCATTTATTATTTCTGGCAGAGAACGGAAAACAAGCGATTCAGATGGCAAATGTTCATCAACCCGATCTGATTCTTCTGGATTTACGGATGCCGGAGATGGACGGAAAAACCGTAGCTCAATTTCTCAAACAAGATGAAAAAACTCGACAGATTCCGATTGTCATTTTGACCGCATCTTGTCAAAGTGAAGAACAAGCAGAAGTTCAATCACTTTGTCAAGGATTTTTGCGAAAACCTGTCAGTTTGCCACAATTAGTCAGAGAAATGAAGCGACATTTAATATACCCAGTCTCTCCAGAAAATACCAAAATTGATCCAGAAATTATAGAGGAAAAACAAGAAGTTTATCCCGTTTTAGTTCCCGGTTCTGCTGCGTGTAAAGAACTATTGTTTAAACTTAAACAAGAAGAAGAACAGGTTTGGAATACGTTGAGAAAAACATTAAGAACCAGAGATTTACAACATTTTGTTCAACGTCTGGCTACCTGGGGACAACAGTATCAATATCAACCTTTATTAGATTATGTGCAAGTTTTAGACACTCAATTAGAAGCGTTTGATTGGAATATGATTCCTCAAACTATTGAAGATTTCCCTCAGATTCGAGAAACCTTAAAACTTTATCGCCAAGAAGGACTTTAATTTATGCAACTCAAAACATTTATTCCTGAAAACTTTCTGATTTTAATTGTTGATGATATTACTCAAAATCTAAAATTGGTAGGACAAATGCTCGGTGAAGCCGGATATAATACCACCTTTGCGACCAGTGGTTTTCAAGCATTAGATCGGCTAAAAAATAATAAAACGGATTTAATTTTGTTAGATTTAATGATGCCAGAAATGGATGGTTTAGAGGTTTGTCAAGTCATAAAAAATGATTCCAAGTTTCAAGATATTCCGATTATTTTCCTCACCGCTAGTCATGAAGAAGAGAGTTTAGTTAATGCCTTTGAGATGGGGGCGGTTGATTTTATTACGAAACCGTTTATCAAAACCGAATTGTTAGCACGGGTTAAAACTCATTTAACCTTAAAACATACAACCGACATCTTAAAAAATACGTTGTTACAACTCGAAGAATTATCCCAACTTGATTCCCTGACCCAAATCTTAAATCGTCGCTGTTTTTTTAAAGTGGCTGAAGTCGAATTGAATCGAGCAATTCAAGAGGGAAAAATTTTTTCTTTATTAATATTAGATTTAGATCATTTTAAAAATATTAATGATCAGTATGGTCATCTTATGGGCGATCGCGCTTTAATCACCTTTACATCAGCGATTAGGAATTACCTCAGAGAAGGAGATTATTTTGGACGCTATGGGGGAGAAGAATTTGTGATTTTGTTATTAGATACGGATCTCGAAGGTGGCGTTAAAATTGCCCAAGATATTTGTCGTTTAATTGCTAATGTGTCTATCCCAACAGAAAAAGATGATTTAAAAATGACGGTGAGTATTGGGATCGCTATTTCTGAACCCCAGGATAGCCGCATTGAGGATATTCTTTCTAGGGCGGATAAATCCCTATACCAAGCGAAAGCTCAAGGACGAAATACTTGTTTTGCTGATTCATTAAAACCGACTTAACTATCTTTTAATCAGCTTAAAACTGGAATCACTTCTTTTCCAAATACTTCAATAAACTGTTTGTGCTCTCGATTAACATTATGTAAAATAATCTCATTAAATCCTAGTTCTATATCTTGTTTTAACCAGTTAATATGTTGTTGGGGATCGGAGGAAATTCGGACATTGTTTTCAACTTCTTCTAAGGTAACAAATTCTCCCAACGCATCAAATTGTTCAGGATTTTTTAAATCCGATAAAACCAGACTTTGAAAAACATTATTTCGCCATTGATCAAACGCGCCTTGTTTAGCAATTTTTTCATCAGCATGATAAGATAACTGTACTTTTAAAATCATAGGTTTTCCCTCTCCTCCTCCACGCCGAAAGGCATCAACAACCTGTTTTAATTGTTCAGGGGGACGAGATGTGGTAATTAAACCATCCGCCCAACTTCCTAACCATTCTGCGGTTTTAGCGGTAATTGCAGCCCCAATTATTAACGGATTAATTACAGGGCGAGTATAGAGTTTTGCTTCTTCAATGGTAACTAAACCTTTATGGGTTACGGTTTCACCCGCCCATAATGCCCGAATAATATCAACACACTCTTTTAAACGGGTATTGCGATCGCTTTTACAAGGCCATTTATCCCCGGTTATATGTTCATTTAACGCTTGACCACTGCC
This sequence comes from Planktothrix serta PCC 8927, assembly GCF_900010725.2. NCBI lineage: Bacteria > Bacillati > Cyanobacteriota > Cyanophyceae > Oscillatoriales > Microcoleaceae > Planktothrix > Planktothrix serta. Next base: position 183,434 of record NZ_LR734871.1, read on the forward strand.
GACCGTTAACCAAAATCGATGGGGAAAAAGTTCGGCTAAAGTTGCCGCCGCTTGGGCAATAATTGCCGGATGATATCGTTGACCTGGGGCGCAAACAATTCGATAGGATAAATTCGGTGTCGCTTGCATTGCCGCCCCTAACCAAGACCAAGCAAATCCACTTTCTCCTTGCTTTTCACTCCAAGGATAAAAATGATCCGACGATAAGGATAAATGAAACCCCGCTTGTTCAGCTTTTTGAACATAATTTAACAATTCACTGGGTTTAAATTGTTCGTGGGACGCATGATAACCAATTTTAACCATGATAAATTCTCCCGACAATCATTTTAGTTTTTTTGATTGACTCTCAACCAACGATATCCATAAGCTGATAAAGGAATAGGAGTTAATCCTTGAACGAGCGGATCATAATATTGATCGCCAAAAACATCCATTAAATATTGATAATTTTCACTCGATTTAAGGGTGATATGACAAGCTTGATCCCCTAAATTATGCAACACTAAAATAGATTCATCGTTGCCTTGACAACAGTGAGCAAAGACAGAAGGGTGATCGGTTTCTAATAAATGCCATTTTCCCTGACCGAGTTGGGGGCATTGTTTGCGAATACGGATTAAACGTTCTGTCCAATTAATCAAGGAATTCGGATCACGTTGTTGTTCACAAACATTAACTAATTTATAACTATATTTTCCCTCACTAATGACAGGTTGACTGAGTTTTTCAGCCGGAGCATTAGAAAATCCGCCATTAGGTTGATTTGACCATTGCATCGGAGTTCGGACGCTAGTACGACCCTGCAAAGATAGATCATCTCCCATGCCAATTTCTTCGCCATAACGCCATAAAGGAATTCCGGGTAAACTCATCATTAAGCTATAAATTAGTTCAATTTTTTGGCGATTTCCATTCATCATCGGTGCAAGTCGCCGTCGAATTCCTCGCCCAAAAATTTGCATATTTTCTTCCGGTGCAAAGACTTCAAAAACTTCTTGAAGTTCAGAAGGACTTAACGCATCTAAGGTTAATTCATCATGATGACGAACAAAATTTAACCATTCTCCCGTGTCGGGAATAGGAGGTAATGCTTTTAAACTTTGCCATAATGTTGATGCCTCTTGACGTGCTAAGGCTAAAAACATCGATTGATTGACTAAAAAGTTAAACAGAATTTGCATTCGATCATTATTTCCAAAATAAATTGGAATTTGATCTGGGGGAACATTTGCCTCTGCTAATAACACCCCGTCCGTGCGATGGGAGATCACAAAATTTCGCATTTCCTCTAAAAAATGCTGTAAATCTTCTTGATTTTCACCCTCTACTCCTATTCCTTTAATTAAAAAAGGAGCCGCATCAATTCTAAAGCCAGAAACCCCCAACTCTAACCAGAAACCCATGATTTTACAGATTTCTTCTTGAACGTCTGGGTTAGCAATATTCAAATCGGGTTGTTCTTTGAAAAAATGATGTAGATAATAGGCTTCTGCTTGTTCATCATATTCCCAAATACTATCTTCTATAGTGGGAAAGGCAATTAATTCCGGCTGATTTTTGGGTGTTTTTTCTGACCAAACATAATAATTTCGATACTTAGAATTTTTATCAGTTCTTGCATCTTGAAACCAAGGATGTTCAATGGAGGTATGATTCACCACTAAATCAATAATCACTCGTATACCTTGGCTTTCAGCTTTATGGATAAATTGAACAAAATCTCCTAATGTTCCCAGACGAGGATCAACATTATAATAATCCATGACATCATAGCCATTATCTCGATTGGGAGAAGGGTAAAAAGGCAATAACCATAAACAAGTGATTCCTAATCCTGATAAATAATCTAAGCATTGGGTTAAGCCTGCAAAATCTCCTACTCCATCGCCATTAGCATCTTTAAAGCTTTCGACATCTAAGGAATAAATAATGGCGTTTTTATACCAAAAATTTTGTTTAACCATGAGGAATCATTACTAATAATTTAATTTTCCTGAAACTAAAGCTTTGTTCCTGGTGATCAATTACCGATAGGAATAAGCAATGGTACTGAGTAAAGCGTTTTCTGACTGTCGAGAATCGAGGCGAGTATGTTGGACAACAATCGGAACATCCGACTCAAATACACTGGCATAATCGGTATCACGGGGAATGGGTTCAGGGTCGGTTAAATCGTTAAATCGCAGGTGTTTTGTTCGTCTTGCGGGAACCGTCACACAATAGGGGCCAACGGGTTCGCGATCGCTAAAATAAATGGTAATTTTGACAGAGGCATCTTGATCAGAAGTATTTAAAATACAAGCGGTTTCATGGCTAGTAAATTGAGGTTCTGGGCCGTTACTATAGTCAGGAATATAGCCTTCTGCGATCGCCCACTGAACACTTCCAATCGGTAAATTATCTCCAATTTGTAAAACCATACTCAATTCTTCCTTAATCCTTAAAGCTTAATATTCATGGAATTTCAATTATTGATCTCCCTCTAATAGAAGTTAATCATATTTAAAAATTACTTTCTTCATCCTTAAGATGGAGTTGACACTCTCAGGTCTGAAGACACGCTCGTTTTCAATCTCCCATCCTGGCTTTATAAAAAATCAAGAGTAAAAACCCAGCTTTTTGTAGAAACTGGGTTGACAAAATCATGGGTTTGAATACCATAAAATCTAAGGAATTTTATCGAGCATAAGGTCTACCGACTCCGGGTTGTGCCGTAGCATTGGTATGAGGTTTATGAACACCGACGGATGAGCCAACCAAAGTTGAAATTAACCCTAACAAAGAACCAAAGGAAAATGCCCAACTCGCTTTAGCAGCATTTGAGGCAATATCTTGAGCCTCTTGTGCGGTGACATTGGGGTTATTGAGTGGAACATTCACACCCCCTTCTTGAACTTGATTAATCACTTCTCCAGCATTAGACCCAACGATGCCAAAAATACCGGATACCCCACTTGAAAGCAACCAAGCGCTAATGGCTAATGTCGTAGCCCACAAAATAGCACCATTGAGGAGGGCGGTGGTACGATTCATTGGCCCACAGACACGAGCCATTAACCAACCTCCAACAAATAGAGCAATTAATAAACTAATAATTGACCAAATTCCAACGGCTGTCCCCGTATCTCCTGCATTAGAACGAGGTGCGCCGGAGTTGGCAAGTCCAGTTAAACCAATGGCTGCACCAATTCCACTTAATATGAGTTGAGTTCCAATGGCAATAACTAAACCTGCAAAAATCGGCCCCCAACGGACACGATCATGATAGTCTGTTCCCACAGCAACGGGATGATCAATAACTCGGCCGGATTCATCAGTGTATGCCATTTTTTTAGTTTCTCCTAAAATTAATCCGTTGACACAGTGTTTTTAATACAATCATCGACTGGATACAGATTAACCTTTCGACAGAGAACTCATCGTCTAGCCAAAGTTATATTATTAATTGTGTTTGGTGGTACGTTCTCTAACTTGAGGAAGATTTTTAATCGGATTTAAGTTTTAATGATTAATTTCTTACTTTCGGTAGATGAATTATTTGATAAAGATCATTGAAGTGGGCTGTTTACTGTTAATTGAAAAAACCCTAAAGGTTTGACTACAATTATGATCATATCGAAAGAGGAAAACATAATGGCTAATCAAACTGATCCCTTAAAAAAGGGAAAAAAGCAACCCCATAAAGATCAAATGTTAATTAATCCGATTAAAGATGAGATGGCATTGGATCAAAATCAAGAACCGACCTTAGCAGAATTAAAAATGCTGGAAGAGGAAATCGATGCAACAGAAATTCTTGTTCAGCCAGAAGGAGTGAATAGGATTACACTTGATGAGACGGATGATAATACCGATAAATTTAATCAAGCCAGTGCTATTTTAACAGGTGGAGATATTGATGCTAATTTTGAAGAAGCAGATGCGGTTGGTGATGAAGCGGTTGGGGGAACTGTCGCTATACCGGATCATAATATTGTAGAGGAAATTGGGGCGGCGGTGGGTTTGGAAATGCCTGATCGAGCTTCCCTTCGGACAACAGAATTTTTAGAAAAACGAGATGATCAACGATGGGAATTAGATCCCACTTCTTCTGAAGATTATGAACAACGTGAAACCGAAAGTTTGTAATTAATTTAACAAATTATCAAATTATTATCATAAAAAAAAATGGGAAGTTTGGAAACCGCGTCTATAAGCGAGCGGGGAGGAAAAACGACACTTCGGCAAGCTCAGTGGGACACATCAGGAGAATTTATTCTCCGTGAATATTAGATTAGGAATCGACAAAAATTTTTGTATTTGCCGATTCCCGGTTTTTTTGGTATTTCTACCCCACTGATTTCTCAGGTAATGTTAGCTTCGCCAATGTTATCGGTCGGTACTATCTTGAAAGCACTGTCTTACCCCTCGTAAAACTGTTTAACTTTCGAGTTTTAGAGCTTGGGACTAGCTACGCATCCCAAGGTAAGAACTTTAACGCTTACCGATAACGGAGTCAGTTAAGACTTAGGCTGGTCAACTAACTAAAGTTAGAGGCATGAAGCCCCGTCACTTTAGTGCGGGGTGCTGACCTTATGGATAGATGACTATCGCTGACTCAAAGTCCCCTATCTTCGGATGGGGGATTTCAATTTTTAACTGTAATGTAATTTTACCATACTTGAGGATTTAATCTTTGTGCTGAGGCTTCCCATTTTTCTTTCATAAGTTAGATGATCATCAATGGGATTAATTGCTAAATTAAAGAGTATAAGGTTAGTACCGGATGGAAGTTATGCCGCTGTGTTCTATGATCGCAAACCGAAGAAGAGCGAATTGTCAGGGATGCGAACGGTACAATAACCAGTCAGCTTAAACGGCGTGGAGTTTTTATCGCGTCCTCCACTTTGTTACGACCAAGGGAAGGCTAAACCCTTCACCAGAGCGGTCTGAGGTCGTAAACGTTACGGGTTGATTTGAAAACACAATTATAATAAATATAACCCGCCTGAGTTGTGGCCAACTGAGGCGGGTTTATGCGTCCCAAGATTCTCAAATAACCGATTGAGAGTAAACACTAGAAGACCCAATTAAAATAACTAAATGAGTCGCAAAAAATGCCAAGAATAAAGACACGGGGAATATTTTTATCAGGGGAGCAAATTAATCCTGTATGACCAGATTTAGCATTTCCGTCATATTAACTCATGAGTTAACAGCCTGAAGCAGTAAACTGAGAACTTTGAGCAATCAAAGGTTATTGGTTAGACTATAATTTTTAAAGACATCCCCCCTAAGACAGGAAATTGGCCCTCGTAAGGAATTTCATCTCGGCGAGAGCCAAAAATAGCAACAATTACTTAGATCTCCCAATCGGATTGTTAAAATGCAGAACTCCCAACAGTCTGAATACCGATTGAGCCATAGACGGTTGCATCTGGAACCAGACTCAAAACCAGAACCCTTTTCCCTCAAAGCCGAGGGTGAAATTGGGATGATCTTTCAAGACACCGAGGGTAAGATTCAAGGATGCAATCCCACGGCTGAACAGATTCTCGGATATCCAATTCAGCAGATGATCAACCAAACCTTCTCGGCATCTCCTTGGCAGTTTATTGATCAAGCTGGATCTATCATTCCAGTGGAGTCTTCTCCGGTTTTGAAGGCTTTGAAAACTGGACAACCTTGTTTAAATGTTGTTGTCGGTTTCCATAAATCCAATGGTGAGTTGATTCAGCTATTGCTGAACTCTCAACCTCTGTTTCAAGCGCAGGAAACAACAGCATGGGCCGTTGTCACGACTTTTACAGAAATTACGAAACCCAGAGAGACTGATCTGCAAAATCCGGCTTTACAAACCCTTCGGGATCATGAAGAACAATTTCGGATTGCTCTCGATAGTATTCCCAATATTTTAGTGATTTATGATGCTCAACGACGATTTCAGTTTGTGAATGCGGAAGGAATTCGTCGCAGTGGGAAGTCATGGGAAGAACTAATCGGTTATCAAGATGAGGATATATTTCCGGTAGATCTCACTCAAACTTATGTACCCACTCTCAAAAAAGCGATCGCTACTCGCACAATTCAAAAGTTAGAAGTAACTAGAACCGTTTCTGAGTTAGGAACCTACACCACGATTGTCAATTATGTTCCCGTTCTCAATGCTGAGGGTGAAGTCGATCAGGTTTTGGGAATTACTTATGATATTACCGATCGCAAACGGTTTGAAGAATTTTTAGAAGCCAAAAATCGTCAAATTACTAATATCTTTAAAAGTATTACCGATGGTTTTGTCAGTATTGATCATCGTTGGCGCTATACATCTATTAACGCAAAGGCAGAGGAACTTTTAGGCAAATCGGCCCAGGAGCTAATTGGTCACAACATCTGGGAGGTATTTCCTGAATTAATCGAATCTCCAACCTATGCTTACGCTCATCAAGCCTTAAGCCAACAAATTCCGATCGAATATGAAGAGTTTTATCCCTTATTTAATCGCTGGTTTGCAGTGCGTTTGTATCCTTCAACTCAGGGATTATCAGTTTATTTCCTTGATATTACCGAACGTAAACAAACAGAAGCCGCCTTACGCGAAAGTGAAGAAAGCTTCCGAAATTTAGCAGAGTCTATGCCCCAAATTGTTTGGAGTGCTAATCCTGACGGTGCAGTTGATTATTATAATCAACGATGGGCCGAATTTAGTGGCATTACTCAAACTGATGGTCAAGGATGGGGATGGCAACCTGTTCTTCATTCAGAAGATCAGCAGCGAACCCTAGACGCTTGGCAACAATCAGTGCAAACGGGACAAATCTATGAATGTGAACATCGCCTCCTGCGGTTTGATGGGGAATTTCGCTGGTATTTAAGTCGCGGTGTCCCGGTACGAGATCAACAGGGACAGATTATTAAATGGTATGGAACCGCTACTGATATTCATGAGCAGAAACACTCCGCCACCGAACGAGAAAAACTCTTAGCACGGGAACAAGCCGCCAGGGCCGAGGCTGAAACCGCTAATCGGATTAAAGATGAATTTTTAGCCACGCTCTCCCATGAATTGCGGACTCCGATGAATGCGATTATGGGGTGGGCGAGTTTACTCCGCACTCGTCAGTTGAACTCCTCAACCATAGCCCGTGCCTTAGAAACAATTGAACGGAATACGAAGTTATTGAATCAACTGATTGAAGATATTTTAGATGTATCGCGGATTATTCAGGGCAAACTTTGCCTGAATTGTTATGCGATTAAATTAATTCCGATGATTGAAGAAGCGATTGAGATGGTACGTTCTACGGCTATTAATAAAGGCGTCGAGATTGTAACGATCTGGGAAACCTCAACCGCAGCATCGGTTTTTGGGGATATGAACCGTTTGCAACAAATTATCTGGAATCTGCTCTCGAATGCGGTTAAATTCACACCAACGGGAGGACAGATAACAGTGAAGATGTCGGTGATTTGGGAGAATTCAACGCTACCAATGGCCCAAATTCAAGTGATTGATACCGGGTGTGGGATTAGTCCTGAGTTTTTACCCTTTGTGTTTGAACGCTTTCGTCAAGCGGATGGTTCCACCACGCGATCGCATGGAGGATTAGGATTAGGATTAGCCATTGTTCGTCATTTGGCCCAAATGCACGGGGGACAGGTACAAGCGGAGAGTCCAGGTTTGGGACTGGGGGCAACTTTTACTGTTAAACTGCCTTTACTAGAACCAGAATCCTTTAAGGCACCGACGACCCCATCTCCTGCCTCTGATCGGGAGTTAGTAACCTCTCAAGTTTTGCTATCGGGTTTGCGGGTGTTAGTGGTGGAAGACGAAGCCGATACCAGAGAGTTAATTCGGGTGACGTTGCAAGAATATGGGGCAACGGTGATGGCTGTTGAAACTGCCTTAGAAGCGTTGGAATTGATTCGGAAATCACCTTTTGAGGTGTTAGTTAGTGATTTGGGAATGCCTGAAATCAATGGTTATGAGTTGATCCAACGGGTGAGAACCTTAGCACCAGAAGTTGGGGGTCAGATTCCGGCGATCGCCTTAACTGCCTATGCTAGTGCCGAAGATCGCCAAAAAGCACTGGATCTTGGGTTTGAACAACATATTTCTAAACCCGTTGATCCCTTAGCCTTAGCGTTAATGATTGCCAAAATTGTTCGAGTTGTTGACGGTTAACACAGTTATCAGTTATCAGTTATCAGTTATCAGTTAAGAGTTAGACGAGGTTTTAACCCCATTTTTCTGATAAGCAACCCAACCGCCAAAGTTAGAAATATCAGGCCATTGATAGTGTTCAATTAATTCACGGGGATACAGCATGGCGGTTAAAACTTCCCCATCTTCTAATTCCACATCCCCAGGATACATATTCGGGGGTTCGGTGGAGACGAGGTGTTCAAACTGTTCTAAGGAGAGTTCATAGACTTCCCCAGGAATGGAAATTCCTCCTACTCCAAATTTATAAATCGCCGGATGCGAACTATTTGCCGCCGCGTGTAACCGATAAAGGGGGCTGGTTTTGGCAGTTTTAATAAATTGCGCGTCTCCCAAATTACCATGATCCGGTTGACCCCGCAGAGCAGAACCACAAATGAAGATGCGTTTAGTTGTGTTAGCCATAAATAATAGGTGGGAATAGGGAACAGGGAACAGGGAACAGGGAACAGGGAACAGGCTAATAACTTTAGCCTCTATATCCCAGTCAGTCGTCAGGAGTAAACATTTCAGTATTTCATATTACTATTTTTGACTTCTCGACGCTTTAAAAAACGTCTCTATATTTCGATTATTGATATAAACTAATAAAAAAATCAAGGGTTGTGAACTTTTTGTGTCCCAATGCCCAATTCGTAATTCGTAATTCGTAATTCGTAATTCGTAATTCCCAATTCCCTATTAAATTATGGCTGTGATCACAAAACTGAGAATTAATAGCGATCGCCTTCACAACCGTATTAATCACTTAGCTGAGATTGGTCAACAGCCTTCTGGAAGTATTTGTCGTCTTGCTTTTACCCCCGAAGATTTGCAAGCGCGTCAACCCGTGAAACAATGGATGTTAGAAGCGGGAATGGCGGTCAGAATAGATGCGGCTGGAAATCTCATCGGTCGTTATCCGGGTAAAAATAATACTGCTCCAGTTTTGGCGACAGGCTCCCATCTCGATACTGTGCCCACGGGAGGACGCTACGATGGCGTGTTAGGGGTATTAGCAGGTATTGAAGTCGCACAAACTTTAAAAGAAAACGGTCTACAACTGCACCATCCCTTAGAAGTGATTGTATTTACCGATGAAGAAAGTACAATGATCGGGTGTCAGGCGATGGCGGGAACGGTATTACTCGATACCCCAAACCGTTATCAACCTAAGACGGGAGAGTCGATTCAATGCTGTTTAGAACGGTTGGGGGGAAGTTGGGAACAATTGCGAACAGCAACACGCTCACGGGCGGATATGGCGGCGTTTGTGGAACTCCACGTTGAACAGGGAGCGATATTAGAACGAAATGGGGTTTCTATTGGTATTGTACAAGGAGTTGTGGGAATGCAGCGCCAAAAAATCACGATTATTGGACAAGCTAACCACGCCGGAACAACACCAATGGAAATGCGCCAGGATGCGTTAATAGCGGCGGCAGAATTAATTTTAGGGGTGCGAAAAATTGCGTTAAAAATGCCATCTCAACCCGTCGCAACGGTCGGATATATTAATGTATTACCGAATGCGGTTAATATTATCCCCGGACAGGTAGAACTTTCTGTAGATATGCGAGATTTATCTCAGAATTGTTTAGAAGAAATGTTAGCACTATTGCAAGATAAAATCATAGCGATCGCAGATTCAACAAATACTCAAATTTTGATCCAACCTTTACTTACCGTTAAACCCTCCTTAGCTGATCCTGAAATTCAACAAAGTATGAAATCTGTTTGTCAGCAATTAGAATTGAGCTATTTATCTCTCCCCAGTCGTGCCGGACATGATGCCTTAGAAATGGGAAGAATTACCGATATGGGGATGATTTTTGTTCCCTCTCAAGGGGGAATTAGTCATTCTGAAGCCGAATATACTTCCCCCGAACATTGTACCCAAGGGGCAAATGTCTTGTTACAAACTTTATTGTTATTAGATCAAAGCCGTTAAACAATATTAGATTTTGAAATAATCATAGAATTAGGATATAATGCCCTCGGTTATTATTATAAGTCATAATTATGAACAATCATCAACCCCTGTCTTTACCTAAAATGGGATGTGGAACTTGGGCCTGGGGAAATCGCCTATTATGGGGTTATGATCCCAGTATGGATGCACAATTACAACAAGTATTTAATCGGTGTGTCAGTCAGGGTGTAACGTTATTTGATACGGGAGATTCCTATGGGACAGGTAAATTAAACGGACGCAGTGAATCACTTTTAGGACAGTTTTCTCAACAATATCAAGGAATTAATCAAGACCAGATTTGTATCGCCACAAAATTAGCCCCCTATCCCTGGAGATTAACTCGCAAATCGATGATTAATGCCTGTGAAAATTCAGCTAAACGATTAGGAAAAAATGTTGATTTAGTTCAGATGCACTGGTCTACAGCTAATTACGCACCTTGGCAAGAATGGAATTTATTAGAGGGTTTAGGAGATTTATATGAACAGGGATTAGTTAAGGGAGTGGGGTTATCAAATTATGGGCCGAAACGGTTAAAAAAAGTGTATCAAAAATTAGCAGATCGAGGAATTCCGATTTCAACTTTACAGGTACAATATTCTTTATTATCAACTTATCCCGTAACCGAATTAGGGTTAAAACAGGTTTGTGATGAATTAGGAATTCAATTAATTGCCTATAGTCCGTTGGGGTTGGGATTATTAACGGGAAAATTCTCGGAAAATACTCCTTTACCTAAAGGCATTCGGGGAGGATTATTTAAAAAATTATTACCTGGAATTCAACCAATTTTAGGTTGTTTGAAAGAGATTGCTGAATTTCGGTCTAAAACCTTAACACAAGTTGCTTTAAATTGGTGTATTTGTAAAGGTACAATTCCAATTCCTGGGGCAAAAAACCTAGAGCAAGCGCAAGACAATTTAGGGGCGTTAGGGTGGTATTTGGACTCAGGAGAAGTGGCAGGGTTAGATAATGCTGTGATGCGTTCTAATCAACAAATGGTACAGAATATTTTTCAGACTTCTTAGTGTTTCTAAATTTTTTATTAATTCAATGATAATGATATTCTGTCAAAAAAAATGGAAACATATAGCACTAGCAATCAAACCATCTCGTAGGGGCGGGTTCTGCAATAATATTAAAATCCCACCCTTAACCTACCTAAACCCGCCCCTGACCCATTAAACTTAAAAAATCTGCCGCATTCACAATTTCAATTCCTTGATAATTTTTTAAAGGAAGTAAATGTTTCTTATCTCCAGTTACGATATAATTTGCCTGACCAATAACTGCACATTCTAACACCATATTATCATCAGGATCAGTAATAATTACATTAAGAGTATTAGAAATGATAGCCAACTCTGAACAGTTAGCTATCATTTCAACTTCTGACTCAACTTTTTCTAATGAATAGCGAAATTTAAACTGTAGTTTTTCTCGAAACTCATCCAGAATTTCTTGACAAGTTACAGATTGAATTTGACCTAAATGAGCAAGTCGCAAACACTGATAGGGACTACCTCGTTGCGAGAGAACAGTTGCAATCAGAATATTAGTATCAAACACAACTCTTATTGACACTTTCTATCCTCATGCACAATATCATTAATAAAATCTAATCGTTCTTCATCATTCATATTATCCCAATCTTTCCCCCTTTTCCAAGCTAAAAGTCGCCCATGTTCTTCTCCCTGTTTCGTAAACTGATCGAGGGAACCCCAACGAGACTCGATTAAAAATCCGACTAATTCCGCTTGACAATCAGAAGGAAGTTGCTTGACTAAATCTAGGACTTGTTCATAAGTTAACGTTAAGGTTGATGTTGACAATGGTTTTACCTCCAGTCTTGAATCTTGCGATCGCTTTTCTATTATAACTTGAAATCTCAACTGACTGATTAATTGTTATCTAACAGACCAATCCTCTGATGATAATCGCCTATGGTATTATAAACTAAAGATTAAACTAACCCTATATGAATCAATTTATCAACCTACAATACCATTAATTTGTAAGGGCGGGTTCCGTAGGGTTTTTGACATCCTACCGTTAATCTTTGTAAACCCACTCCCAACCCATTAAATCAACTTCTCTTAATTATTGATCTTTTTCTATGTCAAGTGTATTCAATATTGTTTCCCGTCAATGCTTTTAACAGGATGCGTTTATTCAACTAAAACAACAGATAAATTGTTTTAGTGTCTATTTTAAGCTAAAATCCTCCTCTACAATAAGATTAACTTATGTTTTATACAATCTAAGCCAGCTAAAATAATGAATGATAAGCTAAACTTGATCATTGTATTTAAGAAAAAATTAAAACTTAACACCATAAAGTAGTGACAGATTGCAAAAAAGCTGTTATCTTTATAGACAAGAACAGTGTTAACACGACTTCTTCATTGACTAGGCTCTATTCTAAGTCACTCTAACCCTAGGGTGATGTTTAATCTAGCTTATTGCCTTTCAGGACAAGCTAGATCCCTTGTGTTCAATGATTTAACTACTACAAAACCTATTTTGTAAGTAGCAACCTATTGTTTTAAAGGCAGGTTGTTAGGAGGTTTTATGTCTCAATTTTCAAACGGTTATTCTCGCAGAAAATTTTTAATTACCGCCGGAGTTTCAGCCGCTAGTACCCTCTTTTTAAAAGGATGTTTAGGCAACCCACCCGAACCCACCGCTAACGCTGGAAATTCACCTAGTACAGTTGTTCCTGTGGCAAATATTAGCCCAGAACAAGCTCCAGAAGTCACAAAAATTAAACTCGGTTTTATTCCCATTGTGGAATCTGCCCCATTAATTATTGCTAAAGAAAAAGGCTTTTTTGCTAAGTATGGAATGAGCGATGTTGAAGTCTCCAAACAAGCAAATTGGGCTTCAGCACGGGATAACGTAACCATTGGGTCAAGTGGGGGCGGAATTGATGGCGGACAGTGGCAAATGCCCATGCCTCATTTAATGACAGAAGGCATTATTACCGGGGGCAAAAAAGTTCCCATGTATGTCTTAGCCCAGCTTAATACAAATGGTAATGGGGTGGCAGTTGCTAACCTTCATACGGGTAAAAATGTCGGGCTAAATCTGCAATCTGCGGCAGAATATATTCGCAGTTTTCCAAGTACCAATGGACGTAAATTTAAAGCGGCTCATACCTTCCCCAATGTGAATCAAGATTTTTGGATTCGTTATTGGTTCGCAGCAGGTGGAATAGACCCCGATATTGATATTGATTTGATTGCAGTTCCTCCCGCAGAAACGGTTCAGGGAATGCGGAATGGAACGATGGATGCCTTTAGTACAGGCGACCCTTGGCCCTATCGAATTGTTGCTGATAATATCGGTTATATGGCTTGTATTAGTAATGAAATATGGCCCTATCATCCTGAAGAATATTTAGCCATTCGTGCCGACTGGGTTGATCAACATCCCAAGGCAACAAAAGCTGTATTAAAAGGCTTAATGGAAGCCCAACAATGGTGTGATAAACCGGAAAATCGAGCCGAATTAATAGCGATTGTTTCTGGACGAAATTATTTTAATATTCCCAAAGATGTGATCACTCCTCCCTATCAAGGAAACTATCAGATGGGAGACGGAAAACCCGCCATTCAAGACTTTAATAAAGGCCCCTTGTATTGGAAAGATCCCATTGGCAGTGTTTCCTATCCCTATAAAAGCCATGATTTATGGTTTTTAACTGAAAGCATTCGTTGGGGTTTCCATAAGGGTCAAATTCAAGATATTGCCCAAGCTAAAGCCTTAGTTGATAAGGTAAATCGTGAGGATATTTGGCGGGAAGCGGCTCAAGAAGCGGGATTTACGGCTGATATTCCCACTTCAACTTCACGAGGGGTTGAAAAATTCTTTGATGGCATTACCTTTGATCCCGCAAATCCTGAAGCTTATCTTCAAAGTTTAACCATCAAAAAAGTATAGTGATAACCTCAGAATTAAGAATAAAGCTATAGGAATTATAGATAATTCTTAATTCTTGAAAACCAAATTTTCCCCATTCTTATTGTAGACAGAAAAAACTTTCAAGGAGTTGTAACAAAATGACAAGTACCGCCAAAAGAAGAACGAGTGGAAATAGCTTTGTTGACAATTTGGGTGAATATTGGAAAAAGAACTCTCAAAATATTATTCTTCCCTTAATAGGAACCCTGGGTTTTTTAATAGTTTGGCAACTTTTATATCTATCAGGAATTACCCGTTTACCAGGGCCATTAAGTGTAGTTACTAATGAACAAACCCGCATTTTATTAATGTATCCCTTCTATGACCGAGGAGGTTTAGATAAAGGCTTATTCTGGCAAACCTTAGCCAGTTTAGGACGGGTGGCTCAAGGCTATTCAATTGCTGCCATTGTTGGCATTAGCGTCGGTATTTTAGTCGGAACAAACCCCATATTAGATAAAGCCTTAGATCCCTTATTTCAATTCTTACGCATGGTTGCACCTTTAGCCTGGGTTCCCATTGCCTTAGTTGCCTTTCAACAAAACCAACCCGCCGCGATTTTCGTGATTTTCATTACTTCCGTTTGGCCGATTTTAATCAACACCAAAGAAGGCGTTAAACAAATTCCTGATGATTACAATAACGTTGCCCGTGTGTTGCAACTCTCTCGCAAAGAATATTACTTAAATATTCTGTTTCCCTCTGCTTTACCTTACATTTTCACGGGATTAAGAATTGCCGTTGGTTTAGCTTGGTTAGCGATTATTGCTGCTGAAATCGTGATGTCTGGTATCGTCGGAATTGGTTTCTTTATCTGGGATGCTTACCAACAAAACTATATCAGCGACATTCTTTTAGCCGTCGTTTATATCGGTGCAGTTGGTTTAATTTTAGACCGAGGAATTGGTTACATTCAACAATTAATTGTTCCCGGTGAAAGAAAGTAAACCCGTAGGGGCGGGGTTCCCCCGCCCAACCCCCACACACCATCCCCAAATCATTACTAAGGAGTTAAAATCATGGCAAAACCATTAATTGAAGTTGAACAAATTGATAAAGTCTTTCCTTTAGCCGGAGGCGGTCAATATATAGCCCTCAAAGGCATTGATTTACAAATCAAAAAAGGTGAATTTGTTTCCTTAATTGGACACTCAGGGTGCGGAAAATCCACCTTATTAAATATGGTAGCCGGGTTAGATTTACCCTCAGAAGGAATTGTCACCATTGAAGGACAAAAAATAACCAAACCAGGGCCAGATCGGATGGTGGTGTTTCAAAACTATTCCTTATTACCCTGGCGAACAGTCCGAGAAAATATTGCTTTAGCGGTTGATTCTGTCATGAAAGGATTACCGTTAGGAGAACGAAAAACTATCATTGAAAGTCATATTGATATGGTAGGATTACGTCATGCTGTTGATAAATATCCCGCCCAATTATCCGGGGGAATGAAACAACGAGTTGCGATCGCTCGTGCCCTAGCTTTACGCCCGAAATTACTATTATTAGATGAACCCTTTGGAGCCTTAGATGCCTTAACACGGGGGAATCTTCAAGAACAATTAATGAAGATTTGCCAAGATAATCAAATCAGTGCCTTAATGGTGACTCACGATGTCGATGAAGCAGTTTTATTATCCGACAGAATTGTGATGTTAACCAACGGCCCCGAATCACAAATTGGGCAAATTTTAGAAGTAGATATTCCTCGTCCCCGCCAACGGATGCAAGTGGTAGAACACCCCAGTTACTATCGCTTACGGAGTGAAATGATTTATTTCCTCAATCAACAAAAACTAATCAAAAAAATGCGGGCGAAAAAGAATAAAGTTATTGCCCGTCATGGCCTAGAAAAAATTAATTTAGAACTCGGTTTTGTTCCCCTCACTGCCTGTGCCCCCATCGCCGTTGCTAAAGAACTGGGATTTTTTGAAAAACATGGTTTAGATGAAGTCCATCTGGTGCGAGAAAGCAGTTGGCGTGGCATTAGCGATGGCATTGCAGGAGGCTATTTAGACGCGGCTCAGATGCCCTCTGGGATGCCTCTGTGGATGACATTGGGGGGGGATGACACCAAACCCGTAACGGTGATTACATCGCTTACTATGACCCGCAACGGCAACGCCATTACCCTCGCCCGTCGCTTCTATGACCAAGGAATTTACAGCCTAGCCGACTTCAAACGGATGTTGCTGTCTTACCCAGAACAACAGCATCGCATGGGGGTTGTCCATCCCAGTTCCATGCACAACCTGTTACTGCGGTATTGGTTAGCCTCCGGGGGGATAGACCCTGACCATGATGTCGAACTGTTGACCATTCCGCCTGCCCAAATGGTGGTGGACTTACAAGCTGGCACTATTGATGGGTTCTGTGTTGGCGAACCTTGGAACCTGCGGGCGATGATGGAGGACGTCGGGTTTACGGTGGCGACGGACTTAGAAATTTGGCCGGGACACCCTGGAAAAGTCTTAGGGGTGCGGGAAGACTGGGCCGCAGCTTACCCCAATACCCATATTGCCTTAGTGAAATCGTTGTTAGAGGCGTCCGCCTATTGTGCTGACCCCGAAAATGCTAATGAAATTCGGGAAATTTTGGCCCAACGTACCTATCTGGGCACTCGCGCCGAATATATTCAGTTGGCTGATCCGAATGATACCGCGTGCAACCTGGATCAACCGATGCGTCAATATGCCCATCATCAATTTTTTGGTGAAGGCGTCAACCGTCCTAGTCGCACTGAACAACTTTGGCATATTGTTCAAATGGCACGTTGGGGGCATACTCCCTTCCCCCGCAACTGGGTAGAAATTTTAGAACGCTTATGTGCGGTGGGCGCTTTTAGTACCGCCGCCCGTGAATTAGGACTTTCTGAAATTAGTTATAGTCGGGGCACTATTCAATTATTTGATGGCACAAAATTTGATACTGAAGATCCCATTGGTTATCTCAATAGTTTGAAAATTAAACGGGATTTTACTGTGACAGAAGTTGTCTTAGATACGCCTCGCTTGAAAGTGGCTTGACTTCAGAAACCGGGTTTCGAGCTTCGATTTTTGAGTTCTTCAGAAACCGGGTTTCTCCCTTGATTTTTGCTAATGAGTAAAAATTTTTGCTAAGAAACCCGGTTTCTATATCTTGAAGTTAAAACTATCGTGAAATTTAAAATTCAGGAAAAATAACCATGACTACAACTAAAACTTCTGCGTCTACCTTTGGTAAAAAATTTACTAAAACATCAAAAATAAAAAATCAGCCTTATTTAGTGTTTGATCACGTTTCTAAGGTTTATCCGACTCCTAAAGGGCCGTACACGGTTTTAAAAGATGTTAATCTCACGATTAATGAAGGAGAATTTATTTGTGTGATTGGACATTCTGGGTGTGGAAAATCGACGTTATTAAATATGGTTTCGGGGTTTAATATTCCTTCTGATGGTAAGGTAACATTACGCTCAAAACCGATTTTAAAACCTGGCCCCGACCGCATGGTAGTGTTTCAAAACTATGCCTTATTACCTTGGCGAACGGTATTTGAAAATGTTTATTTAGCGGTTAATGCCGTTCATCCGAATAAATCTCAAGTCGAAAAAAATGCTATTGTTCGAGATCATTTAGCGATGGTAGGCTTATCAGAAGCCGCTGAGAAAAAACCGCCTCAAATTTCAGGGGGGATGAAACAACGGGCGGCGATCGCACGGGCTTTAGCCATTCGTCCTGAAGTGTTAATTTTAGATGAACCTTTTGGGGCGTTGGATGCAATTACCAAGGAAGAATTGCAGGAAGAATTGTTAAAAATTTGGAATGATCATCGCTGTACGGTGTTAATGATTACCCATGATATTGATGAGGCATTATTCCTAGCAGATCGGTTAGTGATGATGACAAATGGCCCCTCAGCAACCATTGGAGAAATTTTAGAAATTCCCTTTGAACGTCCGCGCGATCGCACTCAAATTATGGAAGATCCCGAATATTATAACCTCAGAAATTATGCCCTCGATTTCCTCTATCGTCGGTTTGCCCATGATGATGAATAAATAATTGTTGACACACCCTAAAACCCCGGTTTCTTGAAGAAACCGGGGTTTTAATTAGGGAAATTTCAAGCAGTTAAGGGCGAGAAAACCTCGCCCCTACAGGTTATTTTTAGATGAAGTAAAATGTCATTTGCTTTTCTAAAGCTAACGGATTTTATCCCATTTTAACTAAATCTCCCTGATGATTTCCGAGCAAAGTTCCACTCTGTAAAGCCAGGGTTCCTAATAAGGGAACATGATTACTATTTTCTAATAAAAATTGTAAAAAAGTCTCGGCAATAATAGACAGTTGTTTTCCTTCTAAATGAGTGACATACCAGCGCAGATGAATCGGAAAATGTTGTACATCTAAAATGGTTAATTCTCCCATTAACTGTTCTGCAATCAGGGTATGTTGAGATAAAACCGAAATTCCTAAACCTCCGGCGATCGCTTGTTTAATCGCTTCATTACTGCCTAATTCTAACCGCACTTTCACCGCAACTTTATAACGTTCAAATAGTTTTTGAACCGAGAGTCGTGTTCCTGAACCTTGTTCTCGCATAATAAAAGGTTCTCCCGCTAAAGATTTAATCGGAATATTTTTTTCTCCCGCTAAAGGATGATCTTGTCGCGCCACAACGACTAAAGGATTATCTAAAAATGGTTGAGTAGATAACGCCAGATCTTCAGGCGGTTGACTGAGAATATATAAATCATCTTGATTATCGTGCATTCGTTGAATTAAGGTGGCATGATTAGTCACCTGTAAAGCAATATCAATCCCTGGATATTGTTGACAAAAATGCCCTAAGACTCTGGGGACAAAATATTTAGCCGTTGAAACAACTCCTAACCGTAACCGTCCTTGTTTTGTACCTTTTAATGCTGCAATTTGCATTTCTAAATTATCTAACTGTTCAAAAATATTCTGACAAGTAGATAACAACGCTTCTCCCGCTTCAGTCAGATACAGTTGCTTGCCAATTTGTTCAAATAACGGTAAACCGATGGTTTGAGTTAGTTGTTTAACTTGGGTTGAAACCGTTGGCTGTGTAATCATCATTTCTTCGGCGGCTTTAGTAAAGCTACTATGACGCGCCACCGCCTCGAATACTTTCAGTTGATGTAAGGTTGCCTGCATCAAGATTCTATCCCTCCTTAAGTCCTTATGGTTATGAAATCAAAAGCTGTGCAACGTTGCCTGTTGTTTATATTATAGATATAAATCAATAATTTTATCGTTTTCTATAATACTAAGGCAATATAACTAAAATTTATCTACACAGGTTCGGGGTGATAATTGCAGAAAACCCTTGCACAGTCGGGATTTTGAGGAAATTGATCTTAAATCGATCAGATTAATGACTTTATAAATTATAACTTCCTGTGTCATTGTCAGCATTGTTTTTTTATTCAATATTTCTAGCCACTAACTCCTTAATGCTCAGATTCCGTAAATTCCCTTCTGGTTGCGCTTCCTAGCGATTCCAGATTTCAGGATAAAATTTTTTCAATTAGAACTTGCGATCGCTGTTTCGATAATGATAAGCTTCACAATAGATAAAAATCAATAGTCCATGTTTTAACAATAGTCAAAAAACAATAACAGGAGTCCAACATTTCTCTATGCAAGTGTTCAACCAAATCAAGTTTGATAATCTACGGGGGGATCTATTTGGGGGACTGACCGCCGCCATTGTCTCTCTACCCCTTGCTTTAGCCTTCGGGGTCGCTTCAGGTGTTGGCCCCGTTGCCGGTCTTTACGGTGCAGTCTGTATAGGCTTTTTCGCGGCTTTATTCGGAGGGACACCCACATTAATCTCCGAACCCACGGGGCCGATGACGGTAGTAATGACCACGATTGTCGCCAGTTTTATGGCAAAAGACCCCGATAACGGCTTGGCAATGGCGTTTACCGTTGTCATGATTGCGGGCTTATTTCAAATTATTTTTGGGGTATTCAAACTCGGTAAATATATTACCTTGATGCCCTATAGCGTGATTTCCGGCTTTATGTCGGGGATTGGGATCATTTTAATCATCTTACAAATCCCACCGTTTTTAGGGCAAGCCACACCCAAGGGCGGTGTATTGGGAACCATCCAAAGCCTACCAGAACTATTGACAAATATCAATCCTGTAGATGCGACCTTGGCAGGTTTAACCCTGGGGATTATTTTCCTAATGCCCTCCAAATTTAAGCGAATTGTTCCGCCGCAGTTAGTGGCATTAGTGATTGGTACAGTCGTTTCTTTGATCTTTTTCCAAGGTGTTGATATTCGCCGTATTGGTGAAATTCCCACCGGACTCCCCGTCCTGCAAATGCCTGTGTTTAGCCTCGATCAACTGACCATTATGTTAGTTGATGGGGTAATGTTGGGGATGTTAGGTTGTATTGATACCTTATTAACAGCCGTAATTGCTGATAGTATTACCCGGACTCAACACGATTCTAATAAAGAATTAATTGGTCAAGGACTTGCCAATATGGTGTCGGGAATTTGTGGCGGATTACCCGGTGCGGGTGCAACAATGGGAACCGTTGTTAATATCCAAGCGGGTGCAAAAAGTGCGTTATCTGGGATTACCCGGGCGCTGATTCTGCTAATTGTGATTTTAGGAGCCGCCAGTCTCACCCAAAGTATTCCGATGGCGGTGTTAGCCGGAATTGCCTTGAAAGTGGGGATTGATATTCTCGATTGGAGTTTCCTCAAACGTGCTCACGCCGTTTCCGCCAAAGGCGCGATTATTATGTACGGCGTGATGCTATTAACGGTATTTGTTGACCTAATTGTTGCTGTGGGTGTGGGGGTATTTATTGCTAATATTCTCACCATTGAACGCTTGAGTGATATGCAAGCTCAAGATGTGAAAGCGATTAGCGATGAAGATGATGCCATTATCATGAGCCCGGAGGAAAAAGAGTTACTCGCGGCGGGTCAAGGTCGAGTGTTGTTATTCTATCTCAGTGGCCCGATGATCTTTGGGGTAGCTAAAGCCATCGCCCGTGAAGAATCCGTAGCCCAAAATTATGATGTCTTGATTTTTGACTTAAGCGATGTTCCGATGTTGGGAGTTACGGCTTCTTTGGCGATTGAAAATGCCATTAAAGATGCCGTCGATAAGGGTCGTCACGTCTTTATTGTTGGCGCCGCAGGTAAGATTAAACAACGCTTAGAACGCTTTAAGATTTTAGATATGATCCCTTCCCATCATTTAATTCTGCAACGGAAGGAAGCGTTACAACAAGCTTTAACACTGATTACTCCTCCGGCCTATAGTGATGAAATGCTGAATACTAGCCCCAGTGATGCTCAAAAACCGATTATCACAACCAACTCCGAATTAATTTAAGCCCTTCCTAACCCGTGATCTCTGCTGCTAATTCTAGCGTTGCTGTTCACGGGTTTTGGCTTATTTTCGATTAGATCTATTGAAAATTAGGAAAATTATGTTATAGTTAACAGTAGTCTGAAATAAATTTGCGGACGTAATTCAGTGGTAGAATGTCAGCTTCCCATGCTGAACGTCGTGGGTTCGAGTCCCATCGTCCGCTTTCGCCTGATCTGCTGAAAACCTTGGCAATAAAAAACCTAAGCATACTCTCTTAACACATAACCAACACCTCGAACGGTATGCAATAAGCGTTTTAACTGATTGACTTCCATCTTAATCCTTAAAGCGCGAATATAGACTTCAATAATATTCGATTCTCCCATAAAATCATAACCCCAAACTTGCTCTAAAATTTGTTCTCTGGTCATGACTTGACGAGGATTTCTGAGCAGAAATTCTAATAAATCAAACTCTTTAGCCGTTAATTCAATTAATTGATTTTCTCGATACACTTCACGAGTTAAACGGTTTAAGGTTAAGTCTTCAAATTGTAAAGTATTGGGGTCATCGGGTCGGGTGCGGCGCAGACGTGCTTTGACTCTGGCTAACAATTCTTCCATACTAAAAGGTTTGGTGACATAATCATCCGCACCCGCATTTAATCCCGTGACTCGATCGGGTACTTCATCCTTAGCCGTTAACAGAATAATCGGAACTTCAACACCCGTTGAGCGCAGTCTTAAACACACATCTAACCCAGAAATACCCGGAAGCATCCAATCTAATATTAACAGATCGGGTTGACGATCACGAGCTATGATTAATCCATCAAATCCATTTTGAGCAACGGTGACTTCATACCCTTCAAGACGCAATTCTATTTCCATAAATTGAGCTAATTTAGGGTCATCTTCAACAACAAGAATATGATCACTCATAGCTGTGAATTCCAGATCGGTAATATAATTGTAAACACACTCCCTTCTCCGGGTTTAGATCGGAGGGTAATGCGTCCTTCCATTCCTTCAATTAAACTTTTAGCGATCGCTAATCCTAACCCTGTCCCATCTCGAGAACGAGTCATAGACTCATCGACTCGATAAAACCGTTCAAAAATTCGGTTTTGATGAGCCAAAGAAATCCCTATCCCGCCATCGCATATATGAATTATAGCGTGCTTTTCTGTTTTTTCTAACACTAAATCAACAGGTTGTTCAGGAGATGAATATTTAATCGCATTATCCACTAAATTAATTAACACTTGTTGTAACCGATTTTGATCCGCAGAAGCAACAACTTCCTGATCGGTTGAAACTAAAGTAATTTCTCGATTACTAACGGTTTGACTCATGGCGGCTACCTCAGCAACCAAAGTATTTAACACCACTGGATTTACAGAAAAATGTAAATTTCCACTATCAGCCCTAGCTAAATCGAGCAAATCTTCTAACATTCTAATGGTTCTTTCTGTTTCCCCAATAGCTGTTTCTAAGGCTTGTTTTTGATAATCACTAAAATTTGTACCCCGTCTTAATAAACTTTGTAAATATCCTAAAACCACCGTTAAAGGAGTGCGTAATTCATGGGAAACATTACCCACAAATTGCCGTTGTTGTTCCCAAGAAGCCGATAATCTTAATAACATTTCATTAAAGGTTTGGGCGAGTCCTAAAATTTCATCCGG
Source organism: Planktothrix serta PCC 8927 (assembly GCF_900010725.2). NCBI lineage: Bacteria > Bacillati > Cyanobacteriota > Cyanophyceae > Oscillatoriales > Microcoleaceae > Planktothrix > Planktothrix serta. The sequence goes on from NZ_LR734871.1 coordinate 206,595, forward strand.
TGCTTGATGAAGTTCTAATTTAGCTGCATTCAAATCATCAGCCGATAGGGTACTAGCAACTTGACTCATTTGTTCTAAAGGATGGAGAGCATGACGAATGCGGTTAGCGATCGCTAACATTAATAATAAAATCACTAAACTACTCACCGCAATTAAACTGCGAATACTATGATTTAATTGATGTTTTTCGGTTGTAATATCTTTAGAAAAATAAACTGTACCCTGTAACTGATTTTTAATGGTTAAAGTTCTTGCACAGATGACTAAATAGCGATCGTTGATATGAATTAAACTGGGTTCACTGGGAACTTGGGTTAAAGAAATCATTTGAGTGATCTTAGAAGATTGCATATCCATTCCTGGGGAATTCACTAATAGCATCCCATCATTTCGTTTCACCCAAACCATAACTCCCCCAGTAGAAGATTTATAAACACTGCGGTTTAAACCCACTTCAATTGACCCCATTTCGCTATATAATTCAACCTGTTCAGGAAACCTTGCACTAATATATTCTAGGGTTCCTTTATGGGCGACAATTAGATTTTGAGAAAGTTGCCAACCTGCCCATACTGCTACACTACTTAATCCTAAAATTGATAATACTACCAATTCCAAAGTCAGGCGAAATTGTAGGGAGGAGGTAGAAATTCGTTTCCCTGTAAACGGGTTGATAGGAAATCTAAATCGGCGAGTTGATTTCATATAATTAGTCTGGTTAATGATAATAACAATTTTAGGTTAAAAGTTGTAGGCTGTGTGTAAAATAGGATCAAACTCAAATCTTAGGTCATGATAAGTTTCACCATACAAATTTAAACTAATTGTTGGGTTTGGAGTCATAGCTTCTACTTGATGAATGGCATTAGGCATTAAACAGAGAATATCGCCCGGAGTCAATAAATGATCCCTAATAGTTTGAATGCGATCTGGAAATTTAGCAGTAGGCGATCGCTGCCAAAATGTATTTTTTTCTTCTCCATTTAACAGCGCAACAACTCCCCAACTCCCATGATTATGAATTGGAGAAATAGCGCCCGGAGTCCAAGCAACTAACTGCACTGTTAGGGGAAAAAAAGGTTCATCATAGAGGTTTTGAACAGCCCAACCCGTTTGGGGATCGGGTTCTAAAAATGCAAATTGTAACCAAGAAGAACTCTCTAATAATTGACGCACCAGAGGACAAATCGCTTGGAGTCGTAAACGATCATCACTAATTTTATCTAATATATCTTCAAGGTCAGTTAGAAAGCGATATAAACGATAGGGATGAGTTGTATTTTCCCCAAAAGGAATAGTTTTCAAGAGATTACACTGTCCATCATTACTAACAAACCAGTTTTGTCCGGTCATGGTATTGATTAAGCATTGTTAGGGTTAATCTCTATTTTATAAACAATTTTGCTTCTGAGATGAAGCTTACCTAATTACCAGATTAATTTTTGCTGAAGATGAGGTTTTATCTAATACCCATGTTTTCCTCATCTAGGACTCATTTTCTTAAGTGTTAATGTAAACAACCTCAAATGATCAGCACATTCAACACCATGAAAGTACAATACATTACGACCATCGCTATTGCCGCTATTCTAGGATTAGTAACAGCTAATATCAGCAATGCCAATTCTAATGTTTTAACACGCTCTAATTCTATAACTCTTTCATCTCAGGTTGCACAGTCTAACCCTTGCGCGGGTAAAGATAATCCTTGTGCGGGTAAAGCTAATCCTTGTGCGGGTAAAACTAGCGCTGCAACAACCCGTCACCCTCAATTTTACACGGAAAATGGTATAGCTTTGGATGGTCAGGATGTCGTTGCCTATTTCACCCAAAATAAACTTATGACTGGAATGTCACAATTTAAGCACAGTTGGGGAGGAACAAATTGGCTATTTTCGAGTGCGGCTAACCGTGATCTGTTTGCTCAAAATCCTGAAAAATACGCTCCTCAATACGGTGGATATTGTGCCCAAGGTGCGAGTGAAGCCCATCTTGTAGCGACTCAGCCTGACGCCTGGAAAATTGTTAATGGAAAGCTCTATCTAAATTATGATAAAACTGTACAAGCTCAATGGATCACGGATATTCCGGGTCATATTGCTTCAGCTAATAAAAATTGGCCTGCTATTCTGAATAATAATGATTTGTTTCGTTAGTTGATACAGAAACCGGGTTTCTCGCACAATATTTTGTTAGAGTTAACAAATATAGCAATCCGTGTAGGATTTGTGATCAAAACCTGTAGGGGTTGGGTCTCCCAACCCTCTTTGCGCCTGGGTTGGGAGGGACGCCACCCCTACGATAAAATATTACAACCTATTTAGGGTTGCTATAATAATTNTAACGTCGGTGTTGGGTTAAGCTCCTCCTAGATTTGAACCTCCAGACCGCTACTCTGTAATGACTTTTCCGCGCATCATTTTTAGGTGCGATCGCTTCGTTTTACTATCCATCCGCTTTCTTTGAGAACTGCGAGTGGGTTTACTCGGTTTGCGGGGTTTAGGAATGGCGATCGCACTTTTAATTAAGGTTTGAAGTCGTTGTAATGCTTCTTCTCGATTCTGCTCTTGAGTACGGTATTCTTGAGCTTTGATCACGATCACCCCTTCTTTAGTAATCCGTTGATCATTAATCTTTAATAACCGCTCTTTGTAATGTTCAGGTAATGAAGAAGCGATAATATTAAAGCGCAGATGAATTGCACTAGCGACCTTATTAACATTTTGCCCCCCTGCACCCTGAGAACGAACTGCACTCATCTCAATTTCATTCTCTGGAATGCTCACCATCTTAGAAATTTCTAGCATAGTTTATTAATAATTTTAGAAGAAATTAACTGTATTGGGTTTGGGGAGTTGATGGGGTGCGATCGCAACAACAAAAACAATCAACTCGTAAATATCCCAATTTGGGATAATCCTAAATTGGGTTTATCTTGTCTAAGGTGAAGATATTGGTTAACCAAAGGCAAGATGAAAACCATCTCTAGCCCTGAGTATCACATATTTCGCCAGCGCATGATTTTAGCACGCAAGGCAGCTAAGTTGACTTGTGTGATATGAAGATCGGGGAATGGAATAGACTTTTATCCAGCCGTAAAGAGGAAAGAATTAAGCAAGCTTTACAAAGTTATTTAGATATTAAAGAAGAGAGTATTGATAAAATTCTGGATTAAATCTCTCTGTACCCCAGTAAAAATAGTCAGGGTCAATTTCACAGGAATAGGCTTTTCGATTTAACTGACGGGCTGCCAGAGAAGCACTAAACAAACCTCCAAACGGTTCCCAGATAATATCATTTTCATCACTAGAAGATTGAATAATTAGACTCATGAGATCAAGCGGTTTTTGATTCAGATGTAATGCTTTACCAGATTTAGTTTTAATTCGTTCATTTCCTCGTAAAGCAGAACGTTCCCAAACATTTGTAAACCCATGAGGACATTGAAATTTTGAGCGCATTTTGCTCCATTCTTGTTTCGTCAAAGCGCGTTTATTATCTAAAGAAAAATAAGGTTTACCTTCTGAATTACCCTTTTCATTAGCATAATTAACGAGACGTTCAAACATTTCTGGCGGAGGAAAATACCATAAATGTCCTTGATCAAAATATTTTCTGGTTGCAGCATCAGCAACACCGCAAGCCTCATTTGCGCGTTTGAGGGGTAGTCCTGAACGTTTCCATTCTTTCAGCAACCATGTTTTCAACGGCAAATTGTTAATCGTTACTTCTCTAACATATTGAACACAAACTTCTGTAACAACTGGAAACCTGCGAATTTTTTCGGTATTAACATTTCCTGCAATATGACCTTTGCCTTTATTCCAAATATTGCAATTCACATAACGCCAACCGTATTTTTCAAGAATGGGATGAACAACAGCCCAACCTATTTCTGAATTCCAAAACCAAAGGGTAGTACAAGGTATCGCTGCTTTTGACCAAGCTTGAATATGAGGTTCATACCACTGAGGTAAATCCAAATGATCTGATGTATCTCCTTCAAATCCTAAAACACCATAAGCCCCATCGGAAACAATAACAGTCGGTTGTTCCCATTGAGCATAATATTCGAGGCTATCACCTAAACACAACGTAACAAATTCATCATTCCATTGAGAAAAGCTTGGACTTACATCTAGTTTAACGACTTTTCCACGACCGACTGTACTTGTTGCTTTGGGTTTTAAAGTGTTGTAGGGGGGTTTGTTAGGTAAAGTCATTGACTCAATTGAAAGGCTAAAAAAAGTATAGTTTTTATTGGCTTATCTTATTCTAAAATTTTAGAAAACACTACCTATCCCATCCTGGTTTTTTACCAGCACCACACTTAGCGCATTTAACCCAGCCCTGATCTCGATAGTCCTTCCCATAAACTTCAAAACTCTTTCTACTATCAATTGGTGCTCTGCACTTCCGATTCCAACAGTGACTAATGTAAACATTGTAATTATGCTTGCTGCCATCTAAGCCAGAAGCTTCATCAAATACCGATCGGTCGCTTAGAGGACTATCCGGGCAATGAAAAAGAGTAATCTATTAGGGGTCGAGGGGGGCTTTACAACCCCCGACTCCCATTCAGAACCGTGCTTGCGACTTTCACCGCACACGGCTCCTAGTCTAGTTGACTGTTTTCATCAGAACATCCGGTTTCTTTTGAGTTGTAAGACCCATCAGTTGCCGTTTTAGTATCGTGACAGTGGCGATGTAGTAATTGTAGGTTCTTATATTCGTTTTTCCCGCCTAAACTTGTGGGAAGAATTGTGTCCCGATTTCTACAATATCTTCTGGGCTGAAATATTGTCCACAGAAGTTACATTTGCCTTTCTGCTTTTTAAGCAGTGTTGCCACTCGTTTAGGCACATCAAAGGATGTTCCTTTTCTTGTACTCCAATATGTCCAGTTTCCGTCATAGGGTGATGCTTCAGGTCTTACAGTTACATGGCGGGTAATAGGTGTTTCTGCATGGATTAATAATTTGAGTCCCTCATTGGTTTCAAAACTCCATGCTCTATTACCGTTTTTCTTGTAGTATTTTCTTAGTTTCTTGTAACTTGCTTTACCACATCTGCTGACTGTCCATGCTCTTAATCTTTGCCATGTAGTATGGTCTAATGAGGAAAATGTCTTTTTGGAGACAACTTTGGAATGGTAATTACACCATCCTCTTATGACTGGGTTTAGATTTCTTATTAGTGCGGTTTGAGGTGCTGATTTGTGGGATTTAATCACTTTCTTTACCTGATCCGCATGAGCTTTAATTGACTTTTTACTAGGTTTTATTAAAGTATTAAATCCTAGTAATTTCTGGTTTCGGCTTCCGGTTTTACTTGAGTGGTGTTTTCCCACTGGATATTGTCGGAAGTTCCAACCTAGAAAATCAAATCCTGGTTTGACCTTATTGCCATTTACTTCGATTTCTCTTAGTGTGTGACAAATTCGGATTTTGGCTGGTTTCAGTTCTAATCCGATAGGTTTCAACCATTCTTCTAGGTCAATTTGGCATTGTTGAATGACTTCTACTTGTGGGCTAATCACCACGAAATCATCGGCATATCTGATGACTTTGGCGTAATTTTTATTTCCATTTGTCCCTTTAGGAAAAAGGTTTTCAATTAGCCTAATCATCCCATTCAATGCGATGTTAGCAAGTAGGGGACTGATGACACCTCCTTGTGGAGTGCCTGCCTCTGTTGCTTCAAATATGCCGTTGTCCATAACTCCAGCTTTTAACCATTGTCTGATTTGTGCTTTTATAGTTGATGGACAATCAATTTTGGACAGTAGGTAATCATGGTTAATTTGGTCAAAACACTTTGAGATGTCAGCATCAAGGATGTAGTATTCACCCTGTTTGATGCTGAGAAAGATTCTTGACATAGCGTCATGGGCTGAACGTCCAGGTCTAAACCCGTAGCTTTTGCCCTCGAATCTGGCTTCCCATTGTGGTTCTAACGCCAATTTAACCAAGGCTTGCCTGACTCTATCGTTTATAGTCGGTATACCTAATGGGCGTTTTTCCCCGTTGGGTTTGGGTATCCATTTCCTTCGGAGTGGTTTTGCCTTTTGGTATTTACTCAGGTTTTGGGCAAGTTCTAGTCGTTGTTTGGGTGTGATGGATTTAACCCCATCTACCCCGGCTGTTTTCTTGCCTTGATTATCTTGAGTTACCTTTCTAATTGCTAGAAGTTTGGCGTAATATGACTTGACTAGAAGTCTTTGGAGTTTTCGAGCTTTTGCGTTTTGTCCCGATAATGATGCCTGGTAAATTCGCTTTTGCAGCTTAAAGACTTTTCTCTGAACTTTCGCCCAGTTTATAGTCTTCCATATATCCGTAGTCTTTAAACTCGTTTTCATCGTTTTAACTGCTAATTACAACCTTACCTAACAACTTGACCGGAATCTATCGGCTTATATTGAACATTACATTCAATCATTGGCTTCTGACTCCATCTTTCACCCTCACAACATCCGCTTTAGATTTGTGGCTACCTAACAGTGTTCGACCTCTGTAGGAGTGTATGAGGGGTTTTGACGTTCCTTGAAAATGGGGTTATTGCCTTTAGAATCATCCTATCCACCGGGGTACTTTTGGGAGTCTTGGTAAGTATTAATTAAATAACCTTACCTTTGTAAAAGATTATAAGAAACCTTCTACCTATTCCCCTTGTTCATTTTGAACGCAGCGTATCAAATCATTTCGCTACTCTCAACATCACGATGGTTCATGACAGATGTTCACTTTCTTTATTCTTGGGTAATTGGCTGGAGAACTACTTAGATATTGATTTATATCCGATTTCCCATTACTCCCAGCTTCAGTGTTTTGATAATCAGTCTGACACTGTGGGAGTTGCCGAATCTCTTTGGATTTGGATACCGTATTATTCGGTGATCCTTTCCATTGACTCCGAGATTGACCTTCCTTTAAGGTCACATTTTCAAAGTTAAGGCAAATTTGATTAGTTTATTCAACTGTCTACATTTGCCTCCCTGTTTACGTTTCGGGTATTATCCTTAGACTTTGACAGGAACATCTCGCACCATATATTTGTGAGTGTATAGTATACTTAGGATCGAAATTCATGAACTTCTGGCAAGAACTGCATTTTAATCTGTCAGAGTTTTTGCTTACTAAATCCATCCAGTCTTCAATTTTTTTGATATATTCTTTTGGATTTAATTCCTCACCATCATCACAAACAATCTTCACATTTTTATTATATAGGAAATTTTTTAATATCAAATCATCACTTAAATCGTCACTTAAATCATCATTGTCATCCAAGTTTTGATTAGATTTATTTTCGGAAAATGAATCATCCTGATCATCATTTCCTGAATATATATTATAATCCTGATCATCAAAATCAAAGAAAGGAGACAGTGACTCACGGTTTCCTTCATATTTAATTAGGGCTTGCTGAAAAAAGGGGAAAAGCCAGAACAGGGGGAGGAGAAGACAAGAAAAAATGAATCAGGTGCAAGGAATGGGTGNAGGGACGCCACCCCTACGATAAAATATTACAACCTATTTAGGGTTGCTATAATAATTAGAAATCCGGTTTCATAATTTGCATTGGTAGAGATATTCATATTTATGACGAATATAATGTAAAAATGGATCAATCGTTAAAGATGAACCTGTAACCTGTTCAATTAATTCTTGGGTTGTGAATTTCCGGCCGTGTTGATAAATATTTTGTTGCAACCATTCTAACAACCGTTTTACGCTTCCCCGTTCAATTTCAAAGGGGATTTCAGGATCGAAATGAACAACGGTATCATAAATTTGGGCTGCGATTAAATTTCCTAATGTATAACTTTGGAACATTCCCCCAATTAATCCAATATACCAATGTACATCTTGTAATACTCCCTCGACATCTGTTGTCGGGATAACGCCTAAATCCTTTCTATAGCGTTCATTCCAAGCTTCAGGTAAATCAGAAATTGCTAATTTTCCCTCTAACATTGCTAACTCTAAATCAAAGCGAATCATGATATGTAAATTATAGGTAACTTCATCCGCATCCGTCCGAATTAAAGAGGGTGTAACTTTATTAATGGCTTGATAAAATTGTTGGGTTGTTACCTGTCCTAACTGTCGCATAAATACCCCCTGTAACCGAGGATAAAACCATTCCCAAAACCCCCGACTGCGACCGATCATATTTTCCCATAAACGGGCTTGACTTTCATGTAAACCAGAGGAAGCACCTCCCGCTAACGGTGTTCCTTCTAATTCTGAATTAATTCCTTGTTCATAAAGCGCATGACCCGCTTCGTGAATGGTACTAAATAGCGCTTGTTCGAGATGGTGTTCATAAACACGGGTAGTAATTCTGACATCATCAATCGAGAATTTTGTCATAAACGGATGCAGGGTTTTATCCTGTCGTCCCCGTTTTAAGTCATAACCTAAACAGTGAATTACTCCCAGACTAAATTTAAGTTGTTCTTTTGGAGAAAAGTTTTGATATAAATAAGAGTCATTTAACGGAGTACAAGCGGTGATCGCTTCCACCATCGGCACTAATTGTTGACGCAGGGGCTCAAATAGCGATCGCACCGTCCCCACCGTCATGCCTTCATCCTGTTGATCAATTAAGGGATCGGCAATATGTTCATACCCCGGAAAACAATCGGCATATTCCTGACTTAATTCTAAGGTTGTTTGTAAATAGGGCTGAACGATGGCAAAACTTTCGGCTTCCCGTGCTTTCGCCCAGGCGTTATAGGCGGCAGATTGATGTTGAGATATCTGGGCCATCAGTGTTGAAGGAACTCGCACGGCCCGATCATAATCTCGACGAGTGACACGAATTAAACTGGCTTCTAGGGAAGGGTAGGGAAGGTTGGCGGCTTCTGTCCGTAAGTCTTCTAAGAGTTGTCCCAAAACGGGATCGGTAAATTTTTCATGGGCCAGACGTCGTAACGTTGCCATTTGTCGGCCTCTAGCTTGAGCACCACCAGGAGGCATATAGGTGGCTTGATCCCAATACAATAGGGAAATTGCCGCTTTAATATCGTTAATTTCCGTGAGGCGATCAAGCAGTTGCGTGAATTTTGGGTTTGGGGACGAAGAAGCGGACATGAGGAAACCGATAAATCGGATATTCTAACTTAAGAACAGCTTAAACGATGTTGGACAGATGTTGATCAATCCGCAAAATTATTTCAGGAAAAATTAGGTTTTTGTGCGGTGGTTTCAGCTTAATTTTATCGAGATCACCTTAAAAAACCCGAAAAACCCGATTTCTACATCCGTACTGTTTTGGCTCAGAGAAAAAGGGTTTGACTTTTTGCCAAACGCTGTAACGGCAGGTTTTAGGGGGAATAATTGTTAATCTTTAATTTTTTTTATATTGAAACAATATTAAGTTCTCTTCCTTTCCTGGCCAGCAAGGAGGCAGAAGGGTTAGGTTATTTCTGTGGATCGGGGAGAATTGATCACCCCTGGTATCAAAATTTTTTAACCTCTACAAGAATATACGGATTTGTACTCACTAAAATGAACATCTTAACTTTTAATTAATCCCCATTTGATGTAAAATTTGATCGGTTTATTCAATCCTGTCATCAATAATATGTCATCCACACCTTCTATAGATGCTTCTAGTTCTGTTTCTGCTGCGACTGAAACCGTTGAAAAAACTCGTTTCCTCTTGACATTATGGGCAATGAGTTGTACCGAGGAAACGGTTAAAAAAAGTGAGTTGACCAGTAAAGTTAAGCAAAAACGCAAGGGGAAAAAGGTTGGTGTTTCTCAAAGTCTTTACGACGAACTGCAAGCGGCGGATGTCATCAAAATTTATAAACAAAATCAAACGCCTATGGTATCACTCACCGATACCGGAAAACAAATGTTAATTGATTCGTTAATAAATCCTGACTTTGTGTTTGATGCAACGGTTGTGGCGTCTCGGTTAGCCAATGGGTTAATTGCGTTAATTCGAGAACTGCATCAAGGAGGAATTCCTCTAACATCTGTTAAACAAGTTACCATCGCTTCTTATGAGGAGTTTAAAGCGATCGCCCTTCAGGTGTATGATCAATTAAATAAAGATTATAACTATGATAACTTAGTCCCCATTTATCGCATTCGTCGGACGATTGGGGATCAGGTTACTCGTTCACAATTCAATGAATGGATGTTAGAAATGCAAGCTAATGATATTTTTCAATTCATTGGAGGGAGTGTGGAAGATAGCGCACCAGACAAAATTGAAGATTCTATCAGCACCGAACTGGTTGGCTTACGTTGTTATGCTAAACGGTTATAAAGCTTTTCTAATCCTTCATTATTCACCTATTATTTTTGGTTAAATCATGAATACTTCTGAGTTTAGTAACATTGACGATCTGATTCAACAACATAATCCGTTTGCTGGACATACAGTGGTTAGAAATTCTCAAGTTTGGGGCAAAAGTTTACCTGATGTCCCCTCAATTAATGCTCATGTTTCTGATACTGTTTTTGAGTCGATTCATAAAATCAATCAAAACTCTATGCAAACGGTAGGGATTACAGTTGTTGGTGAAAAAGGATTAGGCAAAACTCAAGTAATTAGTCGGATTCGCCATCATTATAAACAAACGGATCAAGTCTTGTTTATTTATATGGGAGACTATGGAGAAAAACTCTCTAAAATCAAAAGCAAATTTCTGGAAACCCTAACTTCTAGTTTAAGAGCTTATGGTCAATATGAAGGAATCATGCAATGGCAAGAAATAGCTACCCATTTAATTAATGAAGCTAAAGGATGGAATCATACCGCAGAACAATATATTCAAAGATTTCCTGATTGGTTAAATAAACATTCAACTAAGGCTGTAGATCATTTTACAGACTTAATTTTTTCCAAACAAAATCAAATCATTGAAAATCCTTATATAATCAGAGCTATTTTATGGACACTTTCTCGTCCCCATGCTATCTATGCAACCTATTGGTTATCGGGAATGGAGTTAGCAGAAAGACAAGCTCAAGATATGGGATTACCAAACTTCAAAACTGGAGAAAAAGAAGTAGAATCTTTTAAGACAACTTGCCAAATTCTGAATTTAGTTAGTCAATATAAAATTCCGGTTATCTGTTTTGATGAACTTGATACAATTCATGTTGATGAGTTAACGGGTTTTTCTTTAGTCCAAATCACTGCAAGTATGGCTAAAGATTTATTCAACAATATTAAGCGGGGTTTATTGCTTTTAGCAATGTATGAAGAAACTTGGGCACAAGTTAGATCTTTGCCCCAAGCAGAAGCCGTTATTCATAGAATTGCGAGTTATCCTCAATTGGGACAACGGATTTCTTTAAACTATTTAAAGCCAGATGATATCATCGCATTAGTATCTCAATGGTTAAAGGAATTTTACGCCCAGCATCAAGTTGTTCCTCCTCATCCTTTATATCCATTTACGGAAGCTCAACTCATAGAATTAGGGAAGCAAAGACCAATGACTAGAGGTGTTTTAAGTTGGTGTGCTTCCCAGTGGAAAAAAGACAAAATTGATTCTCCAGCTAACCTAGATGTAGTTAAACCTGCTTTTGAAAATGAACTCGCAGAAATTGAACAGAAAATTACCGACCTTTTAGAAGACAGTGATCAACTTGCGGAAACCTTAGCTTTTAGCTTTGAACGAATCATCGGAAAAACGATTGAAAATGTCGAAATTAAAAGTATTGAAAGATTTAAACAGAGAAGCTGTTATCTGCATTTCAAAATCAATGGCATAGAAAACAGCCAACCTGTTAAAATTGGATTAGCTGTGATTCAGCAATCAGGAGGAATTGCCGTTCAAGCCATTCTTAAACAACTTGGAAATTATCAAAGATTTGATTTAACGCGAGGTTGTTTGGTTCGGTCTAAAACAATTGGTCGTAATGCCAGATTAGCACACAAATATCTGAAAGAACTGCAAGACGAAAAAGGTGGAGAATGGGTTCGTATCCCAGAGGAAGATATCAAACCTTTATTAGCAATATACGCAGTTTACAAAAATCAAGAAAGTTATGGGGTAAAACCAGAGCAAATTTTCGACTTTATTGAAAAATCGGAATTAGTGATCAAAAATCAGATCATTTGTGAAATTCTGAGTGACCCTTCCGGTCAAGCACCGGATGGTTTAATTGATGAAGATATCCCCATTAGTATTCCTCCTAGTAGTGATGATCAAGATGTTCTTAAATCGCCCATTGATTTGGGGGGAAATTTTTTCAGTTGAAAAAAAAGGAAAAAGGAGAAAATCAACATCAATACCTATCATGAATCAGCTATCTATAGCAACAGCTTTCTGTTTACCCGCGCCTGATATTGAGGCTTTAAACCAAGGTCGAAATATCTTAGTAATGCCTAGAATATTTATGGGACAAGGGCGACTATTTGCCCTTTATCCGACGGATATTGAATTTAATTCCTTACCGTTAGAACAATATTATCGTCCTGGTTTTATTCCAACAGCTAAACAGAGTATTGCAGAACTCAATCAGGATAAAGTTAAAATAAAAGTTTGGGCTAAATGTGAAGATTGCCAAACATTGGATAAACCAGAAGAGTTGGAAACTTTATCAAAATTAACCGTTTGGACAGCAGCAGCCTTACACAAAACCCTAGAACAACGGGGTCATATTTTTCTCGCTTATTTTCGAGTTTATCGACTTCCCCAACCCCTAGAAATTGATCCAGTTTCTAATAGTCAGTTTATTTCCCTTCCTTATGCCATAACCGTTGATGAAAATCAAGCCATTCTTGATTCTAATCAGTTTGAAACTCTATATCGAAAAATTCTCAATCGTCAACCTCCTGAACATCCTGAATTAGAAGAATTAGAAAATGCGATCGCCCAATTAACCCTAACTGATCCTGATGCTCAATTCTTCAAAGATCAGATTCAAACCTTTTTAGGTTGGAAACCTGAACAACGTTGTAAAATTTCTGAAAATTTAAACTGGATTTATACCATTAATCAATTAGGAACAACAGCCGAAGGAGGAAATTATGAAAAAGGTACAGCCTTTGAAAAAATTGTACATCAAAGTTTAAACTTTTTAGGATTTGAACTTGATCAAAATGCCAAAGGTGGCGCCGGGGGAATGGATTTATATTGTACAAAACCCTATCCAATGGTGGGAGAATGTAAAGCCGGACAAAGTATTCCCGCAGGCGCAACCCAAGAATTAATTAGACTCGGAGGAACCCATCTCGGTCAACAACTATTTAATCAAGCGGTTAAATTAATTATTGGCCCTGGTAAACCCACACCACAAGTACAGAAATCAGCCCAAGAATTTAAAATTAGTATTATTAATCCCATGACATTAGAAAAACTCGTTAAACTCCAAGCTCAATATCCCGGTTCAGTCAACTTATTTGAACTCAAAGACTATTTACAAGCAGGTCAAATGGATGATAAAATAAATGAATATATTGAAATGGTGGTTAATCGTTTAAAATTGCGATCGCATATTATTCAACTGTTTAAACAACTCAATCAACCGATCAATTTAGATAATTTGATCGGGGCTTATTCCTTCTCTAACCCCCCACAACCCTTAGAACGAGAACAATTAAAAGAAATCCTGATAGAACTCTCCTCACCCCTAACGGGTTACTTAGGACGTACACCCGATGAGCGCTTTTACTTCCTAAGAGAACTCATAGTAGACCAAAGCCAAAGTTTTGATTAAAATTTGTAAAGCAGTTTGACGTCAAATCCATTGGCCCAACTATGAACTACGCCAGAACATCCAATAACTTCCCCATTAACGTTGATTTTCTCCCCCCTGACGTCATCCCCTTTAACGGAAAAATCGGCATGACCTACGCCCCCGGAAAATCTCATCAAGGGATGCACGTTCTCTGGGATCGGAGCTTATATCACGACCTAGACCGCCTGCGCTACTTCTATCACACCGATGTTTTGGTATCCCTAATTGAACCCCACGAATTTCATAAAGTCCAAATTCCCACCCTCTTCCCCGAAGCTCAAGCTAGAGGAATGGAAACAATTTGGTTTCCCATTCCTGACTTGAAAGTTCCGACCTCAATGGAAGGCGTCATTAACCTAGTCCCCCAAATTCTCGATCGAGCCAAAGCAGGTAAAACCGTTGTCGTTCACTGTATGGGGGGATTTGGACGCACCGGAACTATTGTGTCTTGCTGTTTAGTGACCTTGGGTTATACTCCAGAAAATGCGATCGCTATTGTCCGCCATACCCGTGAATATTGCGTTGAAACCACCAAACAAGAAGAATATGTCAGCCTATTTTCCCAAGCGTGGAAGCAGTCATCAATTGTCGGGGCGGGGTTACGCTCATCCGTGTCAACTTAACGTTAAAAGCCTTGAAATAAATTTCAGGCGTAGGGGCGGGGTTACGCTTATCCGTGTCAACAATCACGCTAAAAGCCTTGAAATAAATTTCAGGCTAAAAGCTCAAACCCGTTAAAACGGGTTAAGAAAGACAGGTATTTAGTTATCTTTAGATAACTTTAGCTTTCAGCCCGAACTTTAGTTCAGGGCTAACGTCGGTGTTGGGTTAAGCTCCTCCTAGATTTGAACCTCCAGACCGCTACTCTGTAATGACTTTTCCGCGCATCATTTTTAGGTGCGATCGCTTCGTTTTACTATCCATCCGCTTTCTTTGAGAACTGCGAGTGGGTTTACTCGGTTTGCGGGGTTTAGGAATGGCGATCGCACTTTTAATTAAGGTTTGAAGTCGTTGTAATGCTTCTTCTCGATTCTGCTCTTGAGTACGGTA
>NZ_LR734871.1:222720-268539 GCF_900010725.2 Planktothrix serta PCC 8927
TAAAATAGCGCAAAAACCTTGCAGGAGTCGGGGAAAATGTACCGTAAAGACGAACAACCAAGGACACCAGCAGAGGAGTTCAAACTGCCATTTGAGGGAAAACTCTCAGAAGAGAATCGCTGGGTAATCATGGCCCAATGGATACCCTGGGAAGAATCAGTCCATGTAGATAAAATTTACCGGACTAGAGACAACCGAGCTTGGTGTAAAGACAGAGGAATTAGAATCAGTGGCCCCCCATTAGGGAGACCGCCAGCAAATCTTAGTAAAGCTACTAAGAAACAGGCGTTAGAAGATGAAAAGATTCGGAATTCAATTGAGGGCAAATTTGGGCAAGGGAAAAGAAGATTTAGCCTGAATCGGATTATGAATAAACTAGCTCATACTTCCGAAACGGCAATTGCTATTACTTTTTTAGTCATGAATCTCTCTGCCATTCTTAGGCAGATTTTGGTGTCAATTTTTTTAGTCAATTACTTTTTTCGAGTCATTGATTATCACAACTTATCGGTTAACTCCTTTCCTCCAAAAAAACTGATTTACCCTTCTAACTTCATTCGCTAGTTAATCATTCGTTTCCTTTTCTGTTACTTATTCAGCAAGCCCTAATTATTAATGTTAATAAAGATTTATGTATTTCCTCAAAAGATTCTTTTTTATGAGAAAACAACTTGACAGCAAAAGATATTAGCGCATCGTCATCCTGAGAAATCTTTTTAATTAAATCCGTAATACATACTTTTTCTTCAAAAGCTCGATACAAACTATAAATTTTCGCTTTATTTGATAGTTGATCCCACTCACTTGTTGAATTAGCTTTAAAACTATCCCATATAAAATCCACTTGAACTTTTGGCTTAAATGACTGAAAGATCTTTGGTTCTCCCTTTAAATTATTAGGAAGTTCGTGTATTAGGGTATTTTGTTCTTGTTCAGGACGATACTTAATGTAGATAGATACTTCATCGACTATTTCTTCTGTTTCTTCTATTTTTTCTGTTTCTGTACACTCTTGATAAATCTGATCATAGATATTCCAATAAGCTTCTGTCGTTAATATCCTTGATGCCATTAAATCCTTGAGTTTATTACGAAGGCTTTTTGATTCAATATAAACTCGTATTGGAATATCATTATAGAGCTCTGAATAATCTTCTGTTTCTAATTGCTCTAGCTCCTTGCAAAGCTCTGTTGATTCTAAATAAAGTATGTCAGGAATACTTTTTAGAAGATCAATCTTTTTCTTTGCCTCACTCTTATATAACAAATTAAGCAATTTCAATTTTAGGAAACACAGTTTTATGAGGGTATCTTTTTTTTCATCGTTTTTTTCATCGTTACTGATGGCACGATATAAAGATGTATTAAAAAAGAGTTCCCAGACACTTTTTTCGTTGCTCTGAGCGCATTTTGATAAAGTTTCTAAATCACTATCGGTTACTAGCTCAATATTAATTGCTTCCGGCTCGGATTTATCCTGTGGATGGTCAAGCTCAAATATAACAAAAACTTCTGGTTCTATCAAGAATTTATCGCATAAAATCCCATTTGTGTAGAAAGAATATTCCTGAGTTGTAGTAACAGACACAGAGCCAAAATACTTTTCTTCACCAGTTTTTAAACGTAAGCTTGTATAACGACTGACCCGCCCAACTACTTTAGTCATAAACCTGCACTGAACAATCCTAGTTGATACAAAGAATATTATATCTTACAAGAAGTTTTATTCAAGGTGGCGATTAGTTTTTGATTGCGGGCGATCGCATATTGCCTAACATAACCATCAGAAGCCCGATATTGCCCCTCCTTAAGCCTTGAAATAAATTTCAGGCTAAAAGCTCAAACCCGTTAAAACGGGTTAAGAAAGACAAGTATTTAGTTATCTTTAGATAACTTTAGCTTTCAGCCCGAAATGAGCGTTCAGGGCATTATAACTAAGTAAGGGCGGGAGAACCCCGCCCCTACGGATTAAACAACATGGCTCAATTCTAAACGCCGTTCTTGTAACAAATCTCGATAGAGATGTTCTAATTGAGTAATATTTTGGCTGAGGGTATAGCGTTCTAAAACCCGTTGACGGGCTTTCTGACCCACAATCGGAATCATTTCAGGATGATCTCGTAATAGAGGTAATAGAGTTCGCAGTTGGGAAGTAACGCCTTCAGTTTTTATAATAATTCCGGCGCCACCTTCCATCACCTCCCCATCAGCCCCCGCATCCGTCGCCACACAAGCAGTCCCACAGGACATCGCCTCTAATAAAGAGATCGATAACCCTTCCACTCTCGACGGTAAAACAAAGACATCCGACCCCCGCAGAATTTCAATGCGTCGGTCTTCATCTCCGACAAACCCAAACCAGATGATCCCATCTTCTGGCCCATAGGAGGCTTGTAAAGAGGCTTCTAATGGCCCATCGCCGACAATGACTAATAGACAATTTGACCCCATTTCCGACTTTTTCCAGGCTTTCAGCAGGGACTCAACGTTTTTTTCCGTTGCTAGACGTCCCTGATAGACAAAAACCCGTTCAACTCCCAATTCTTCCTTAAAACAGGATGGCCCCGGAGAATATTTATCCACATCTACCCCATTCGGAATTACCGCAACCCGATGTTTCGCCACACCCAGACGGTTTAACATCTCCCGTTGAACTTGGGAAAACACAATTACACGGTCATAGTTTGCTAAAAAAGGCGCGTAGATTTGATAGGTTAAATGTTGTGTCCCCGATTTGAGATTGCGGAATTTGTAGTCAAAGGGGGTGTGAAAGGTCGCCACCAAGGGGATATTCAGTTCTGCACAAATTTCGGGTAAGACGAAATCCAAAGGCGAAAGAGTCAAGGACGCATGAACAACATCCGGTTTCAGCCGTTGTAAGGACTGCGTGAGGACTTTGCTGGAACTGAGGGTGGGAATGGTATAGACTTGGGATTTATAGAGACAGGGTAAAGACACCTCTTGAGTCATGGGAAAGGGTGTCACCTTGCTATTGTTATCCTCTGTAAAAATTTTCCATTTACCGTTTTCCAGTTCCCATTCCGAGTTTCGCTCCGTTGCACTGTAGGCGGCAAAGTGGAGAAAACTGACTCGATGGCCCCGATCTAGCAGGGCGTTGGTAATTTCCCTAGAATAAGTAACGTTACCGCAGAAGGGTGATTTTTTTCCAAGCCAAGCAATGTGCATTCAAGTGATTTGGAATTTATTAAAATGGGTTTGTTGAGCATGACTTTACCACGATTACCGCGTTCTGTCCTAATATTAGTGGAACTGATCAGGTCAACAACCGACTACTGACCTGAACACAGGTTCAGTAGGGAACTTTCTGGGGGAAGAAAGATGACAGCGAGGGGAATTCCGCCACATCAGATGCTACTCTCAACAATAAAATGTGAGACTATAGCACTACGCATTACAGTTAGGACACTTCTAAATCCAGAAAACTCACTCACTGCTTACTGTTCCCTATTCCCTGTTCCCTGTTCCCTGTTCCCTGTTCCCTGTTCCCTTATTTTTTATTCAAACATCATAATATGGCTGACAATAAAAAAGACATTTGGGATAAAGCTGCGGTTATTGCTAATCTAATTTCTGCTGCGATAATTGCTGGTATTGGTATGGCGATTAATAGTTATCAACAGCAACAGAATTTAATGATTCAAGAGCAAAGAGCGATGATTGATCAAGTTCAAAATCAATTTAGAAATCAACTCGCAAATGCTCAATTAGTTGAAACCTTGATTGATGAATTATCGGATAGTAATGCCCAGAATAATCTTAAACAAGATATTGCTTTAACTGCTTTATATAATACCTTAAAAGACCAAAATAAACAATTAGTAACGGATATTTCAGAACGAATTATTATTAATATGGCTAATTATAATGATTCTACTTTTGTCTATGCCTATGAAATTTTAAAGCAGGAAGCACCGGAACGCGCCAAACCCATTTATAATCAAATGTTAAGAAAAATTCATCCGGTTTTAATGTCGGGACAGCCAGTTAAACCCAATGCTGATTTGATTTATAAACTGTCTCAATTAAATAATGAACATAATCTCCATTTTGTCTATATTCATATTCAAAATGAACAATTGAGATCGGTTGCTAAAGCTTTAGAAAATAGTTTAAATCAACAAGAAGAAACATTATTAGCTCCTAGTGTTAAATTAATTCCCGGAGAATATTCTAATGAAATTCGTTATTTCTATGATCAAGATTTACCCACTGCTACCCACATTAAAACATTGACGGAAAAACTATTGAATAAACCCTTTGTTCTTAAGAAATTTGGCACAGAAGGTACAGAAGCTCCTCAAGGTCAAATTGAAATTTGGATGGCTGGGTGAGGAGACTTTTTAATCTTACCTGCTCTAAAAGATAGGCAAAGCCCATCCTAGGAAAGATGGGTTTTGCCTATTTCTATTAAGAATGAGTGATCGCGTATTCATTGATTGAATTTAGGGCTTGATCTCCGGGTAAAATTGTGACTTTACCTTCAGGATCAACATCAACAAATGCGCGATCGCCATCTTTAATTGTTCCCGCTAATAACGCTTCTGCTAGAGCATCTTCTAACAGATTCATTAGTGCTCGACGTAAGGGTCTTGCTCCATACTTGGGATCAAAACCCACATTGACTAAATGGTCTTTGAACCGTTCACTTACCGTTAAGGTAATCTCCCGTTCAGTTAACCGAGCTAAGAGTTCTCGCAGTAAAATATCTGCAATTTGCTTAATTTCAGATTTCTGCAATTGACGGAAGACAATAATTTCATCTAAACGGTTAAGAAACTCAGGACGGAAATATTGTTTCAATTCCTCATTCACTAAATTGCGAATGCGGTTATATTGTTGATCTTCTTCCGAAGCAGACCATTCAAAACCTAAACCGCCACCGCCTTTTTCAATCACCTTAGAACCGACGTTAGAAGTCATGACGATCAAGGTATTTTTGAAACTGACAACCCGACCTTTAGCATCGGTTAAGCGTCCATCTTCTAAAATTTGTAATAACAAATTGAAGACATCCGGGTGAGCTTTTTCAATTTCATCAAATAACACCACCGTATAGGGACGACGACGCACTGCTTCTGTTAATTGTCCGCCTTCTTCATAGCCAACAAATCCAGGAGGAGAACCAATTAATTTAGAAACCGTATGGCGTTCCATATATTCCGACATATCTAAGCGAATCATCGCTGCTTCTGACCCAAAGAAATAGGCGGCTAAGGCTTTAGTTAATTCCGTTTTTCCGACTCCTGTAGGGCCAGAAAAAATGAAACTAGCAATGGGTCGGTTGGGATTTTTTAACCCCACACGAGCGCGACGAATGGCGCGAGAAACGGCGTTTACCGCTTCATTTTGACCAATCAATCGTTGATGTAAAGTATCTTCCAAGCTCAATAATTTTACCGATTCAGATTCGGTTAATTTAGTCACCGGAATGCCTGTCCAAGCTCCTAATACATCGGCGATATCTTCTTCAGTAACAACTAAAGAAGTTGAGGTAGAACTCAGTTTTTCCGCCGGGGTTTCTAGTTTATCCTTAATTTCCAATTCTCGATCGCGCAATTCACTGGCTTTATCGAAATCTTGCAGTTTTACCGCCGTTTCTTTTTCCGCAATAACTTTCGTTAATTCCCGTTTTAATTCGCGTAATTCTGGGGGAACTTTGGAATTCATCAGCCGAACTCGTGAACCCGCTTCATCAATTAAATCAATGGCTTTATCGGGTAAAAAGCGATCGCTAATATAACGATCTGATAAGGTCGCCGCCGCGTATAAAGCTTGATCAGAAATTGTTAACTGATGGTGTTGTTCATAAGCACGACGCAACCCAAACAGAATTTCAACGGTTTCTTCAACGGAGGGTTCACCGACCATCACGGGTTGAAACCGACGTTCTAAGGCCGCATCCCGTTCAATATATTTGCGGTATTCATCAAGGGTTGTCGCCCCCAAACATTGCAATTCACCCCTTGCTAGGGCGGGTTTCAGCATATTAGAGGCATCCATTGTACCTTCAATTGCACCTGCACCGACGAGAGTATGAATTTCATCAATAACTAAAATAATATTGCCCGCCGTGCGAATTTCTTCAACAATGGTTTTGAGTCGTTCCTCAAATTCACCTCGAAACCGGGTTCCGGCGATTAAGGTTCCCATGCTCAAGCTAATCACTTGTTTATTTTCCAGCATATCGGGAACATCGTTATTGACAATGCGTTGAGCTAACCCTTCCGCAATGGCGGTTTTCCCGACTCCGGGTTCACCTACCAACACGGGGTTATTTTTCGTGCGACGTCCTAGAATTTGAATCACACGCTCAATTTCTTTTTGGCGACCCACCATCGGGTCTAGTTTGCCTTCGGCGGCCAGTTGGGTTAAGTTAGTACCAAATTCGTCTAAGGTTGCAGTTTTGGCAGAACCTCGGCGATTGCTGCTTCCGGCGGCGACTGTGGTATCTTCCCCTAAAGCTCTAATCACTTCGGTACGCAGTTGAGAACGGTCAACGCCCAGATTTTCTAGGACTTTTGCCGCCACCCCTTCGTTGTCTTGTAATAATCCTAATAAAATATGTTCGGGGCCAATATAGTTATTCCCCATTTGGCGGGCTTCTTTCATGGCCGTTTCAAAGATGCGTTTGGCCCTGGGGGTAAAGGGAATTTCTACCGGGAGAAAACCTGACCCACGACCAATAATGGCTTCAACTTCTTTTTGCACCTCGCGCAGGACTAACCCTTGCTTTGTCAGCGTTTTGGCTGCAATATTGGTTCCTTCACTCATTAAACCGACGAGCAGTTGTTCGGTTCCAACAAAGTTATGTCCCAGGCGTCGGGCTTCTTCCTGAGCTAACATCACCGCCTTAATTGCTTTATCCGAGAAGTATTCAAACATTTTCTATGTTCACTCCCTTATGACGTTTGATTTTTATAGAGTTGTCATCCCTCTGGCGAGAGTGATGATGGATTTTAATGTCCAGATGTAAACTTTTGTTTAGATACTATACCTAATGTACCCTTATTGGGCTAAATGTGCAGTGAGGAGAGCCGTATTTTCCCTATCCGGTTGCAAAATCACCCTAGGATGCTTGAGGGGTAACGCATACCAGCCTAGGGGTTAATTTTTCAATTCTTCGCTAAAGTCAACTCCTGTACCTTTGGTATACATACCGTCGGGAACACCATCCCCATTTGAATCAACTAAGTTGGCTCCGGCTTGAAAATAACATTGTAAAGAGATTTTTTCATCTCCTGAAACTAAAATATTAATATCACCGCCATGAGTTGCACATTCAAAGCTCATCCGTTCGACTTGTTCCCTATTTCGATTTAAAATAGCTTGAATTTTGGGATCATCGCTAGAAATTTTTACCCCAAATTGTTGTTCATAACCGGGTAAAGGAAGAACCCCTAATGGTAGTCCGAGTCGTTCTCCATTCTCTATTTTAGGTTCCCAACAACTCAAATAAACAACTTTATATAGGTCGGAATTAGAGTCTACTTCTAACCCTAAAAGTTGAGGAGGTAAACAGTCCCGTTGATAACTCTGGGTTTTTTCAGGAAAATTAGACTGTAGGATTTTCCAGAGGTTTTCACAGGATTCTGTTTCACAGTTTCCGATTATTTTCATTGCGGGTTGAGCAGAAGCCGGGAGACAGAATAATAAATTGATTCCTGCTAAAATAAAAGATAAATTGATAATTTTTGACATTTTTAATAATTTCATTTTTGATCTAATAATTTTAGCAAATCCCAGGGAAGTATAGCAAGTCTAAAATGATTGTACTCATAATGATCAAGATTATTAACCTGAAAAATACCTACAGTTCCAGGTAGGGGCGGGGTTATCCCGCCCTTACAATGTTAAATCTTATGTAAAACTGATTTAGACTTGCTATATTATATGAAATCTTTAAATGTTGGCTACGCATCCGTCCCCTGTAGAGACGTTGCATACAACGTCTCTACAGGGGATTTAGAAAATTATCTGTAGTATCAATTTTAGGATTTCATATTAATTCCCCTATTTTTGAATTAGATTTTAAATCAATTTCATTTCTTTCATTTGAGATAATAACCAATTAGCCATCGTTGCTCGTCGAGTATCCCTAGGGTTAAACTCTCCTATTTTATAACCTTTAAAACCGAGTGCTTCCTTAAGGAGTTGTTTATTTTCTGCGGGAATAGAGCGAGTTAATTTTACCGTTGCAGGACGACTATCAATAAAATCAGGAGGCTCTGGATATTCTTCTTTCCAATGGGGGTCAACATTCGTTCCATCCCATTGATTCGTTTCAGGGTTATACTGATATCCCAGATAATACCAAACCAATTGATTAACGATGGCATCATCAATTTCTTCATTGATAATGGCCCAGATGGTATCTGTATTTAACGGGGGAAGTTCCAGGGAGTTAGTCATAGTCAAAAAATCAATATTTTAGCTATATTCTATTAAATCATAATTCTGCTTTGTTAGCGATCGCTGCTTTCAAGTTAACTCAAATTTAACCAGCTAAAAACCATCTCCGTTGTTAATTCTAACTCAATTCCTGCTAAAATAGGTAATTTTGCTCCACCTTGATATAATTCAACTCTTTGACCTGGAAATACTGCTAAAATACTTTCGGCTTCTGGGTCAATTAACCATCCCAACTCAGTCCCATTGCTTAAACAATGCAATAATTTACCTAAAATTTTAGTTTGGCTTTGTTCAGGAGAAAGTATTTCAATTGACCAGTCAGGATGAATTTCAAATCGATTAACAATTCTTCCCGATGGTAATAAAGGAATTCTTTCCCATCGAAATACGCTAACATCTGGAACAATAGATAATCCTCCAAAAGTACAGCGTAACTCTGGAAAAGCATAAGCTATTTTTGAGGGTTCAGTTATCTGGTTAATGACGGCACAAAGTTTACCCTGTAATCTGCTATGTTCACCTTGAGGCATCGGTTTATGAGTAATTTTTCCTTGAATAAATTCTGAAGCAGGTTTAGTTTCGGGAAGTTTAAGGAACTCCTCTAAAGTCAGTTGAGCTTGAATAACTGTAGTCATCGCATCTGTGATATAATTAGGGAATTAAATATTTATATTATAGGCGATCGCTTTCAAAAAAAGTAGTCTCACCCCCCAATTAGAAACCGGGTTTTTGCAGATAGCTTTGTTAGCAACCGAAAGATTAGGAGAAAAACCCGGTTTCTGAGTTTCTGAGGTTAAGACGGGGCGGGTTTATCGAAATTATCTGTTAATATCATAAATTATTACAGAACCCGCCCCTACATTTGATCTCCGTAGGGGCGGGTTCTCCCAGATATTTGATACCCACAAACCATCTAACAAAACCCGCCCTACTACTACTACCTCAAAATCGTGAATAAGGTTGTATCATCTGAAGACCAGATATAGCTTGATAATGTTTAACATTAAAAGTGCAAAGTATGGCATTCTGTCCAAGTGCACAAGCTGCAATTAAAGCATCTAGTAGTCCTAAATTGTGGGATAAATGGTAGGCTGTAAAATCTGATAAAGCACGGGCGAAATCTGTTTCGTTAGGCCAGATTATCGGAAGTGGAGCCACCAAATTGAGAACGTTACGGAGTTGTTGACTATTGCCAGTTCCTTGAATTAACTCCATAATTACAAAACCGGGAATGCTAGGAATTTCTGTCAAACTGGAAAACCAAGCTATTGCAGGAAGATACCCCCGTTGCACATCAATTAAAATATCTGTATCCAATAAATACATCTTTATAAGATAATGCCTAAACTTGTACTCTGGTTTCAGCTTGATGACGCAAATAACGGGCTTGTGCTTGGCTATCAGTTATATCAGGACAAGAATTAATCACACCCTGATTTTGCCAATAATTGACTAATTCTGCTCCTGTTTTTGGGAGATTATTAACAATTTCTTCACTCAACAAAATCCGTAAAATATAGTCAGACAAAGATAAATTTAGTTGAGATGCTTCTGTACTTAGTTTCTGCTCTAGTTCTGGAGGTAATTCAATCGTTATACTCATATTCGCTATTTAATAGAGCTTTTTTAATTATTATAACATAAGTTAAGACAGGGCAGGTTTAATTAGAAACCGGGTTTTTGTAGAAATCTTTGTTAGAAACCGAAAGATTAGGAGAAAAACCCGGTTTCTGAACCCCCACCTAGCACAAGAAACCGGGTTTTTGTAGATAGCTTTGTGAGAAACCGAAAGATTAGGAGAAAACCCGGTTTCTGAGGTTAAGACGGGGCGGGTTTATCAAAATTATCTGTTAATATCATAAATTATTACAGAACCCGCCCCTACATTTGATCTCCGTAGGGGCGGGTTCTCCCAGATATTTGATACCCACAAACCATCTAACAAAACCCGCCCCNACAGCCGTTATTACTTACAGATCAGAAAATATCCGAATTATTTCCGTCCGCCGTTCCCGTCCCAATGAGGTTATATGGTATGAAAGCCGAAGAATTTGACGCAAAATTTGATGCAGGTGAAGACCTCACCGAATTTATGGATTTCTCGACTGCCAGACGACCCAACCGAGAAAAACAAAAAATAGAACTCAATTTACCCCTGTGGATGATTCGCCAACTCGAAGCCGAAGCTCAAAAACAGGGTATTTCTCCCCAAACCTTTTTAGAAAACTATTTGGCTGAAAACCTTGCCCCTGTTAGATAAAGAATGATCAGGTAACTGTTCTATTAAATTTAATAACTCTTGCTTAACACTGGGTATTGATGACATCTGTTTAACCCTTCCTTGTTTTTTTGTTTAAGCGATCGCTTCACTGCAATTATTTTTTAAATAAATTGTTATAATGATGATTACCACCCACTTGCAAGCTAAAACAGGTCATCCTAAACAACTATAAACTTTCAGGAAAATGATACAATCATTAATTCAATTGCACGATTATTTTTATGTTCTTGCTTCTGATGATATCCGAATTAAAGGAACACGCATTAGCATTGAACAGATTTTGTATGAATATCTGTATAATCATCAATCCCCTGAAGAAATCCAAAAGCATTTTACAACAGTTACATTAGAACAAATTTATGCCACTATTCTTTATTATTTTAGAAATCAAGAACAGGTTTCTGATTATTTAGAAAATTGGTTAACAGCTACGAATCAAGCTGAAACAGAACATGATCAAAATCCCCCTACTGTTGTCAAAAGATTGCTGAAGTTAAAAGCTGAACAGGAAGCGGTTAAGGTGAGTCAAGAATGCCCATAAAATATCTAATTGATGAAAATCTGTCTTCTGTTTATCAAGAACAGCTTAAAAACCGTGTTTCTGATCTTGTTGTTTTAAGAATTGGTGATCCGAATACTCCCTCTATTGGAACGCTTGATCCTGAAATTTTGTCTTGGTGTGAAAAATTCGGATTTATTTTAGTGACTAATAACCGCAGTTCTATGCCTGTCCATTTAGCTGATCATTTAAACAATGGGGATCACATTCCTGGAATTTTAGTTTTAAGAAAACAAGCAAATTTTGGTCAAGTTATTGAGGATTTAATTTTAATTGCTTTAGCTGCGGTGGAAAATGAATATCAAGACATTATTAGTTATGTCCCGTTAAAAAAATAGGGAACAAGGATAAAATTTTTATTTTGAATTGTATTAAACTAAAAGTAACTCTTAGAAAAGGGTAATGGTGATGGTGACACTGCAATTCAAGCAACTCAGCGTTCCCCCAGGACAGCGTGTACTGTTTTTGGATGTAAGCTGGCAAGATTTTGAGGCGATTTTAGCGGAGTTGGGCGAACATCGGGGGGCACGAGTGGCTTATTTTCAAGGGATTTTGGAGATTAGAATGCCTTTACCAGAACATGAATTTAATAAAGAAATTATTGGAGATATGGTAAAAATTCTACTAGAAGAACTAGAAATAGAACGGGAATGTTTTGGATCAACAACATTTAAACGTCAAGGAATGGCGGCTGGAGTTGAACCGGATAATTGTTTTTATATTCAAAATTATCAAGCAATGATTGGAAAAAAACGCTTAGATTTAACGGTTGACCCACCGCCAGATTTAGCCATTGAAGTTGATGTCACTTCTAAAACTCAGTTAAGTGCTTATCAAGCGCTCGGTGTTGCTGAACTGTGGTGCTATGAAAATGATCAATTGCAAATTTATGTTCTGCTAAATGGAGAATATATTAACTCTCAAACTAGCCCAATTTTTCCCAATTTTCCAGTTATAGAAGTAATTTCTCAGTTTGTAGAAATGAGTCGGACAACGGGGACGAGTGCAGCGTTGAGATCATTTCGTAAATGGGTACGCGAAAGGATAGAATAATAAGTAAATTTTGGTCAGGGATACCTAATATACCTAAAATGCTGATCTTCCCTCTGATCATGTAACGTTAACCATCCCCAAGTATCAACAAAAAGTTGATTATCCATAAATTTCTTCATCAATATTCTGAGCTAATGAACCCTGATCAACAGCCCCAATAAATTCCGCAAGCGGATCTACTTCATGATCTGGTTTTTTTTCCTGATCAAAATTTAAACTAAAAGATTGATTTTGACAATAGATTAAAAAATTGACAAATTGCACAACTTCTGGAATTTTATGATCAGGTAACTGTTCTATTAAATTTAATAACTCTTGCTTAACACTGGGTATTGATGACATCTGTTTAACCCTTCCTTGTTTNAATGGTATGTTTGGCTTTATCAACATCTAAAATCGGCATCCCATAAATGGGGCTGTTTTTATCTTCCCGCGCCGCCGGGTTAACCACATCATTTGCTCCGATAACTAACGCCACATCAGTTTGATCAAACTGCGGGTTAATGTCATCCATATCATATAACTGAGGATAAGGAACATTTGCCTCGGCTAACAGCACGTTCATGTGCCCCGGCATCCGTCCCGCCACCGGATGAATGGCATATTTGACATCCACCCCATTACTTTCTAATTGATCCACCAACTCCTTAACACTATGCTGCGCCTGGGCTACAGCCATGCCATACCCAGGTACAATCACCACAGAACGGGCATATCCTAACATCATTGCCCCTTCCTCGGTGTCAATACTGCGAACCGTTTGATCCGTTGCACCCGCACCAGTGGCAGCCCCAGAACCTCCTTCTCCAGTACCAAATCCGGCAAATAGCACGTTAGTTAAAGAACGGTTCATCGCCTTACACATAATCACCGTTAGGATAATCCCCGACGCCCCAACTAACGCCCCAGCAATGATTAACAGGTTGTTCATCACCACAAACCCGGCGGCGGAGGCTGCTAACCCGGAAAAGGAGTTTAACAGAGAAATCACCACAGGCATATCACCACCCCCGATAGGAATGACGAATAACACGCCTAAAATTAGGGAAATGAACACTAACCCTAAAAATACCGATACATTAAAAGGGGTTAGGCAAATATAAAGACTACCCGCACCAAAGGCAACAAACAGCAGAATATTAAACTGTTGTTGCAGGGGAAATAAGATCGGAGAACCACTCATAATGCCCTGCAATTTTGCAAAGGCAATCATGGAACCTGTAAAGGTTATCCCCCCAATTAATACCCCTAAAATGGCGGTAATTGTTGTACCTAAAGGAGGAGTTTCTGCTAGGGCTAAATAGCGCCAAAATTCTCCCACCGCTACCATTGAAGAAGCAGCACCCCCCAAACCGTTGAGTAAACCTACCATTTGGGGCATTTCTGTCATTTGAATTTTATAAGCCATCACTGCCCCGATGACCGAACCAATAATTAAGGCAATAACGATCAGTTCATAGTTCAAAACCTGCCGATCTAACATTGTGGCAACAACAGCAATTAACATTCCAATGGCTGCCCATAAATTGCCACTTCTAGCTGTTGCTGGAGATCCTAACTTTTTCAATCCAAAGAAAAAGAAGGTGACAGCTACTAAATAGCTGAGTTGTATTCCTGTTAAGCGAATATCCATTAGGCTTTAACCTCTTTTTTCTTGAACATTTCCAGCATTCTATCTGTGACTAAAAAGCCACCAACCACGTTAATCATGGCGAGAATAATTCCAATAAATCCCAGAATTACGGTGACATTCCAATCGCGATCGCCCGCAATAATTAACGCGCCTAAAACGGAAATTCCTGAAATCGCATTTGCCCCAGACATTAAGGGAGTATGCAATGTCGGCGGAACTTTCGTAATCACTTCAAACCCCGCAAAGGTTGCTAAAACAAACACAAACAATGCGGAAATTAAGGTTTCAGTAGTCATAATTTCAGAACCATTGACAGTTAACTGTTGACGGGGGACTGTTGAGGATTTTGAGTTAAGGCTTGTTTAACTCTTTCAGAACGAATTTCACCGTTATGAGTTACACAAGCTCCATCAAGAATATCATCAGCAAAATTGAGGTCTAGTTGCTTCTCTTTATTAATCATTAATGCCAATAAAGCCGAAAGATTTTTCGCATAAACTTCACTAGCATGAATAGGCATCGAAGACGGTAAATTAATCGGCCCAATAATAGTCACGCCATGTTTCACCACATCTTTTCCCGGTTCGCTGCATTCACAGTTTCCCCCCTGTTCGGCGGCGAGATCGACAATCACCGAACCCGGTTTCATTTGAGCGACCATCTCCTCCGTGACTAATACCGGGGCTTTTCTCCCTGGAACTTGGGCCGTTGTCACCACCACATCGGAGGCGGCGACGTGCTGCGTTAGGACTTCACGGGTGCGCTCTTTCGCTTTTTCGGAGATTTCCTTGGCATAACCGCCCTCAGCAACGGTATCTTCCTCCAGGGAAACATCAACAAATTTGGCCCCTAAACTTTGTACCTGTTCTTTGACTTCGGGACGAATATCAAACCCTTCGACAATAGCACCCAGACGTCGGGCCGTGGCGATCGCTTGTAAGCCAGCAACCCCGGCCCCCAAAATTAACACTTTAGCGGGACGAATGGTTCCCGCGGCCGTTGTTAACATGGGGAAATATTTCGGTAAGGCCGTTGCTGCAATTAATACAGCCTTATATCCGGCCAGGTTCGCTTGAGAGGATAAGGCATCCATGCTTTGGGCGCGACTGGTACGGGGGATCAATTCCATACTAAAGGCGGTCACGTTCTGCGCCGCCAGTTTCTGAATTAATTCAGGGTTTCCCAAGGGGTTTAAAAAGGTGATTAACACCCCGCCAGAGCGCAGTTGAGACACTTCTGAGTCCTCTAATACCCCCACTTTCAGCAGGACGTCCACTTCGCCCCAAAGTGTCCCCTGATCAACAATTTTCGCCCCAACCTGTTCATAAGTGCTATCGGAAAAACAGGCCCGTTCCCCGGCTCCGGCTTCTACCCAAACTTCCACACCCTGTTTAACTAAACGGGCGACCACATCAGGGATGAGGGCAACTCGCCGCTCATCTACCTGACTCTCTTTCGCAATGCCAATTTTCATAAATCTCCTGATAATTTGTTCACAGTTAACAGTTAACGATTAACAGTTATGTTGTTTCCTCCGCTTAGGCAAGTTAATGCAATATGGGTCAATCCCGATAACATGAACAAGATCGTGTTATATTATATGCGAGGTTTTGAAAATTCGATAAGATTCGAGACATACAAGTTTAGGTTATACCTTAATACAGATAAACAAATATCCCTAAGAAAAAAGCAAGTAATAGTAAAGATAAAGCACGGTTAGCTGATACTAAGTTAGAAGATTAGCCCGGCGATCGCAAAATCTCAAGAAACCGGGTTTCTAATTAAAGTTAATTGTATCCCATCAAGATCTATTGAGAAACCCGGTTTCTGTGCCGCGATCGCATATTAGTTATGATAAGTTTGTGAATATGGCTAATCTCAAGGAAATGGCAATGCTGACTAAACAAGATTGGGACTGGTTAGCGACTGGATCAGAGTATCAAATGGCTGTAATGATCCAGCAACTCTTACAGGAGAATCAAGTAATGGAAGCAAAAGAAGGTTTAGAATCTCTAATTGAAGCAATGGGAAGAAATGACAGACGCGCCTTAAAAGGTCAGTTAATTCGGTTAATGGTTCATATTATTAAATGGAAATGTCAACCTCAAAAACGCACGAATAGTTGGGCGATTAGTATTTTCTCAGCCCGTCGAGAAATCGAGGATATTCAAGAGGACGTTCCGAGTTTAAATCGAGATTTTATTGAATCAATTTGGGATAAATGTTTTCAAGCTTCCCTGAAAGAAGCTGAACTGGAAATGAGGAAAGTTAAATGTCATTTGACTTCCCTTTCTTGGTCAGAGGTTTTTGAGGATGAATATATTTTATCGGATGATGACCCAGAAGATTAGTCTGGCGATCGCTCTCATCTCAAGAAATCGGGTTTCTAATTAAAGTTAATTGTATCCCATCAATATTTGTTGAGAAACCCGGTTTCTGTACTGCGATCGCACTTTCCCTTATGATTAAATCCCCCAACTGTAGGGGCGGGTTCGAGTCAACCTCTATCACATCACCCCAATCTTAATAAACCCGCCCTATCTCTATCACACCACCCCAATCTTAATAAACCCGCCCTATCTATCCACTCTACCCCCATTCATAAAATTTAATTTAATTTAATTTAATTTAACAAATTTTGATCACTTTTGATCACCTTTTCTTACTGTCAAATCCTGCGATTCAAGTTAGGGTTGTAAGTATCTCAACCAATTCCTAGAAACTGTTGATTCAGATTAGACAACAGTTATAGGGATTAGTTAATAACCCCTATTTTATTTGGACAGAGGGAATATGGATATTTTAGGAACAGAATCTACAGAAGTTTTGTTTGGCACAGAAAATTCCGACAATATTTTTGGAATGTCAGGTTTAGACACAGTCAATGCTTTGGGTGGTGATGATGTAATTTTCGGAAATCAAGATAATGATTTGATTGATTGTGGTCAGGGTTTCGATACAGTCTACGGCGGTAAAAACGATGATTTTATTCTAGGTGGCTTTGATAATGATTACCTAAGAGGCGATCTAGACAATGACGAAATTTATGGAGAAGATGGAGATGATTCTTTATTTGGCGGCAAATTTGATGACGTCCTAATTGGTGGCAATGGTAATGATCATTTATATGGTGATCTAGGGAGTGATATCCTTACAGGCGGAGAGGGGTCTGATTTCTTTGGGTTAAGACAAGATGGAGAAGGATCAGATCACATTATAGATTATCAAGATGGCATTGATTCCCTAATTTTACCCGATAATCTCACCTTCAATGATCTAATTATTATTCAGTCAGGGAATGACAATCAAACGATTATTACAGTTGCTAGTACAGGCGAACAACTTGCTATTCTTGATAACGTTCTGAGTACCAACCTCACCGAAGAAGACTTCAGGGGAACTGTCACTGGAACAGAAGCACTCACCCTTAATTTCAGTAATGCGATTGACTTAGGAATTTTAAATGATACGCAAACCCAAAGTCATACGGTTGGAAATAATAATCCCATCGATTTTTATCGCTTTACTTTGGATGCGCCCAAAGACTTAAACCTGCAATTACAAGGTTTGAGTGCTGATGCAGATTTATATTTAATTGAGGATGTTAATGGCAATAATCTGTGGGATGAAAGCTTAGATACTTCTGAAGTAATTCGCAGTTCATCAAATGCTGGAGTTGATCCAGAAACAATCGACTTTACTCAATTAGTGGCTGGTACTTATTTTGTAGGAGTAGCTCAATATGAAGGGGAAACTAACTACGATCTCACCTTAACCGCAACCGGCTTTACCCCTCGAACAGATGGGGCTGGCAATACCCAAGAAACTGCTCTAAATATTGGGGTTTTACAAGCAGAAAAAACTTTCAAAGATTTTGTGGGTAGTTCGGATTCCAATGATTACTATAAATTCAGTATCAATGCAATTAGCGACTTTAACTTGTCCTTAGAAAACCTCAGTAGTGATGCCGACATTCAGTTAATTGATTCCACAGGTAACGTTATAGATTTTTCGCTTAATCCTGGGAATGATTCAGAAACCATTAAATCTTCCGGTTTAGAAGCCGGAGACTATTATTTACAGGTTTCTTCATTCAATGGAGATACCGATTATGATCTGATTATATCAGCTAATCCTGTGGCGGTTATTCCTCCTGATGGTGCCGGAAATACCCTGGCAGAAGCGAAAGATTTAGCCATATTAACAACCGAACAAATTTTCAATGATTTTGTGGGTAATGTTGATCAAAAGGATTACTATAAGTTTATCCTGGACAAGAACGCTGATTTTCAATTAAAACTTGATCAACTTACTGCTAATGCGGATGTTGAACTATTAGATGATCAAGGACAACTGATTAAATCTTCAGCGAATGCTGATACTCAGTCTGAAACGATCACCGAAGGTTTAAACCCAGGGACTTATTTTGTTCATGTCCTACAAAAAGACGGAGATACTAATTATCAGTTAAGTCTCTTAGCCCAAGAACAATTACCTCCCCCAGACCCAGGAAGTACCCTAAAAACTGCTATTGAAGAAAACTCTCCTGTGTTCTCAACTAATGGTAATCTCAATGGAGATAAACCTGATAACTTTGTTAAATTTACGGTTAATGAATCGGGCGTGTTTAATGCCAACCTGTCAGGATTAACGGCTGATGTAGATGTGCGATTGATTGGGGATTTTAACAATGATCAACAAATTAATTCCGTAGAAGATCGCAACAATAATGGGTTTATTGATGATGAGGAAATTGAGGTTTTAGGCTGGCTCCCTGAACGCAATTCTAATGATGAATCTATTCGTGCTTTTCTGCAACCCGGAACCTATTATTTAGAAGTGGATAGTGTGGATAAACAAGCAACAAATTATACCGTTAATACCACATTTAACCCGGCTGCAACTGATCCCTTGGCTTTTAATATTGAATTCAATTATAAGGACGGAACGGCAGGACTTTCCCCAGAGTTTCGCACAGGCTTAGAACAAGCAGCCCGAACCTGGGAACGAATTATTCCTTACAGCAGTTTCGATGAATCTCATACTTTGAGTATTGATATTTATGGGAGCAATTTGCCAGGAGATACAAATGGATTTACCCTCGCCTCGGCTACGTATGGTAAAAAAGTTAATGACCAACAGAGTAGTTTTAGTGAGGGAATAGAAATCAAAAAAGATTTGCAAGGCAATTTTATGCCTGTAATTGGCAATGCCACTATTAGTACAAATCCATTAGCGCAAAATTCTTTCAAGGGTGATTCTCAGGCAATTCCAAGAGTCATGATTCACGAGTTCGGTCATGTTTTAGGATTGGTTGGTGGATTACTTCGTGGCTTTAACAGTATTACTGAATATCGTGACTTACAGGATTCAGGCAAGTTTTTCAATAAGCAAAAAGGTACACAGTATAACCCTAATACCTATGCGGGTATTGCCTATGGTGAATTAACAGGAAGTAATAACCCACTGGGTATTCCTATTGAAACGAGTACGGGATCGGAGGGATCTGACTATTCTCATTGGGAAGAAACAACATTTGATGCTGAAATTATGACTCCTGAAGATGAGAATAACAAGCCTCGACCCATCAGCCAATTTACAATTGCTTCACTGCGAGATTCCGGTTGGAATGTTAACTACGGTGCAGCAGAACCTTTCAGCCTTGCTTAATTCACTCATTTTGAGTTAAAAACTCAATACAATTAAACCCCCTTCTTGCCATCAAAAAAGGGGGTTTAATCCTTAATTGATAATAATCATACGGATAATAATTGAAGTTATTTTTATTGGGTAAATTCCTCTCGTTCCATTATTGATAACATTTATTTAAACCTTCCTTGTTTTTTTGTTTAAGCGATCGCTTCACTGCAATTATTTTTTTATATCAATTGATAAAAAGTGCCAGTATTGATTATGTTCTTATTTTCCAAGATTTCGGATCTCTCCGACTGTGAAAAATTGCTGTTACAATTACAAAAAGCCTTTACAGGTCAACTCACCCAATAAAACTGCTAAAATGTACAAAACAGTCAAAAAGCTCAGGAAATGAACAGCTACATCCTGACCGAAACCCGTAACAAACACGGATTTGCCAGCCTCCTAGAGACCATTCCCCAAGGCTAACCATGTATAGCTTTGAATATGACGACAATAAAAGTCGAACCAACCAACAAAAACACGGCATAGACTTCATCGAAGCCCAACAACTTTGGCAAGACGATGACTTGTTGGAAATTCAGGCTAAAAGCGAAACAGAATCGCGTTTTTTAGCCATTGGCAAAGTTAAGGAAAAACACTGGACAGCCGTTATTACTTACAGATCAGAAAATATCCGAATTATTTCCGTCCGCCGTTCCCGTCCCAATGAGGTTATATGGTATGAAAGCCGAAGAATTTGACGCAAAATTTGATGCAGGTGAAGACCTCACCGAATTTATGGATTTCTCGACTGCCAGACGACCCAACCGAGAAAAACAAAAAATAGAACTCAATTTACCCCTGTGGATGATTCGCCAACTCGAAGCCGAAGCTCAAAAACAGGGTATTTCTCCCCAAACCTTTTTAGAAAACTATTTGGCTGAAAACCTTGCCCCTGTTAGATAAAGAATGATCAGGTAACTGTTCTATTAAATTTAATAACTCTTGCTTAACACTGGGTATTGATGACATCTGTTTAACCCTTCCTTGTTTTTTAGTTTAAGCGATCGCTTCACTTTAATTATTTTTTTATATCCTCCCAAGTCATAACATCATCTGGATTTGTTTCATAAGCAGTAATTCTATGATCAAGTTCTTGCTTTTCTACCTCTGTTAAATCGGGGTAAGCTTGCTCTGCTGCAATACTATCCCAAATATCTTGCACGAGGCGAATCCGGTCTTCAATACCCAGAGATATAATTTGATTTAAAGTGACAGTAATATCCATGCTCATAACTTATATAGAAGGCTTCACAACTAATACACCTAAAATATAACAGATATTAAGAAGTACCATAATTAGTATAAGATGGAGTAATTCTTGCACCAAAAGCCGAAAAATGGTATCATTATCGGCGGATTTGGTCAATGAGATTCTTAATTCTCTAACTTGTCTTTGATATACTTGAGAAAATTTAAACAAAATTCAATTTTTTTACAGGAGTCTTTATGCGACAACTATTATCTGCTATACTAATCACGGGTTTGGCTCTGACAAGTTTACCTAAAATTGCCCAAGGGCAAGGTTTACCGGGTATTACTCTGTTTAGTGGCCCTGATAAAAGTAATGTTTTAAATTATTTTCTTGAAAGCGGACGCTCAGGAGAATGGGATCGTTACAAACTCAGACTTCCGGCGGATAAGTTGAATTTAGCGATCGCGGAAGTTTCCATCACCTACCCCGACTATTATAAAGGTACGATTGACCCCGACCGGGTACAAATTCGGGTTAAAAATAAACCCATTCCCTTAGAAGAAGTGATTTGGGATAAAGAAAACCATATTATCCAAATTTATCCTCAAGAACCGATTCCAGCAGGGACAAAAGTAGAAATCGTTCTCTCTAACGTCAAAAATCCCACCTTTGGGGGCGTTTTCAACTTTAACGCCAATATTCGCACCCCTGGAGATGTTCCGATGTTGCGCTATGTTGGAACTTGGATTTTGAGTATTGAGTAATTTTTGAGGGTTGACTGTTGACGGTTGACCGACAACCGAGAACAGTCAACAAAATTGTGATATACTGAAAAATTGTGACTTTTGATTAAAAATTAACGAAAAGGCACCGGAGGTAAGCAATGGCTCAACAAACCCTGCAAGGAACAAACCGCAAAAAGAAAAGAGTTTCTGGCTTCAGGGTAAGAATGCGGACAAAAAACGGTCAAGCCGTGATTAAAGCCCGTCGCAGAAAAGGACGGGCGCGTTTAACCTTTTAATTCCTTCAACAGAATTAAAAACCACCTATTGCTATTCCCACGAACTCATGGCGATCCCGATGGTCAAGCGGAGGGAAATGAGTGAATTTGTGGGTGGCAGTACCTGATTCATGTTACCCAAAATTAATCGACTCCGACATCCCAAAGACTTCAAAGCCGTCTATAGCAAAGGACTGCATCGCAAAACCCCTCATTTGACTTTGAGGGCGTTACGAGGTCAACCCTATAGAACAAAACCCAATTCAACGGACTCGTCCTCTGTTCAACCGACTCGGATGGGAATTTCTATCAGCCAAAAAGTCAGTAAACGTGCGGTGGTAAGAAATCGGATCAAACGCCAAATTCGGGCAGCTTGGCATCAGTTTTTACCTCTGATCTCCCCCGGTTGGGATGTGGTAATTATCGTCAAACCTATGGCCGATCAGTGCAATTATGCAGAAATTCTGCAAGAATTAAAAAAGTTGTTGGTAGAAGCAGAGGTTTTAAATGGGTATACGGGAGGAGAGTTTTTATGAAGGAGGCCCTGCCATCGGTGACCTCATTATCAATCTATTAATAGGACTGACGATTATTGGCATCCCTCTGGCTATTGGGGCGATTGTCCGGGCTTTGTGGCTGCGTTATCGGATCACCAATCGCCGGATATCCGTGATTGGCGGATGGATGGGTCAAGATCGGACTGATATCGTCTATTCAGAAATCGTCAAAATCGTTAAAGTTCCCAGAGGATTTGGAGCTTGGGGGGATATGGTTTTGACCCTGAAAAATGGTTCGCGTCTGGAACTGCGGGCTATTCCTCGTTTTCGAGAAGTCTATGACTTTATCCTAGAGAAAGTCTCACCCCAAGCTCAAAAAGCCAGTGCAACAACGAGCCGATGATCCTCATAAGGGAAAACATCGCTGTGAACAGGATTTAGTTCCTTCGGGTTAAGCCGAAACGCCGACAACTAGAGGGGGTTGCCACAAACCCATCGGTCAAACGTTGGCGAATGGTTCTTAAAATTAATCTATATTCAATCCAAGCAGTTCAATAAACTCAAAAGAATGGACTTTGGCATCGGGTTTCTTTCCAACAATGTGATGTTGCCGATCCTAGATTTTTTCTACGGGATCGTGCCCAGTTATGGATTAGCGATTGTAGCGTTAACCTT
This sequence comes from Planktothrix serta PCC 8927, assembly GCF_900010725.2. Classification (NCBI taxonomy): domain Bacteria; kingdom Bacillati; phylum Cyanobacteriota; class Cyanophyceae; order Oscillatoriales; family Microcoleaceae; genus Planktothrix; species Planktothrix serta. Next base: position 245,741 of record NZ_LR734871.1, read on the forward strand.
AGTGGTGCGTTTTGCGCTTTATCCTTTGAATGCGGGTTCAATTCGCAATATGCGGCGAATGAAAGTCACCCAACCGTTAATGAAGGAACGGGTTGACAAAATTCAACAACAGTATAAGGACGATCCCGTGAAACAACGGGAAGAAATGAGCAGAGTCTATAAAGAACTGGGAAATCCCTTAGCCGGATGTTTCCCGCTTCTGATTCAAATGCCCATTCTCTTTGCTTTGTTTGCTACTTTGCGGGGTTCACCCTTTTCTGATGCTAACTACACCGTAGATGTGCAGATTTTTCCGCGTGAACAAATTCAACAAATTCAACCCCAAGCCTACGCCACTAAACCGCAAAACTATTATTTTGCCGATGGAATTCATGCCTCTGTTGTGGCGATGATTCCCAGTGGAAACCGTTTAGGCGTTGGGGATCAGGTACCTGTTGAACTCCAAACCGTTGACGGTAAACCCTTACAAGCAGAATTAGCTCAATATCCAGACGTGCATTTAACACCGACCTGGAAAATTCTCAAAGGGGAAGATAAAATTCAAGTCAATGAAAACGGCCAAATCATTGCCTTAGCGCCTGGGGATGCCAGTATTCAAGTCGGTCTGAGAGGGTTAGCATCCGATAAAGGATTCTTGTTTATTGATGCCTTGGGTCGAGTGGGGGCCGTTGATCCCGATGGTACGATTCACTGGGATATTGTCGGCATGATTCTTGCCTTTGGGATATCTTTATATCTCAACCAAGTCTTATCAGGACAAGGTTCGAGTAGTGGCAATCCTCAGCAAGATACCGTTAATAAAATTACTCCGGTAATTTTTAGTGGGATGTTCTTCTTCTTCCCTCTCCCGGCGGGTGTGTTGCTGTATATGCTGGTTGCCAATATCTTCCAAACCATTCAAGCATTTATTTTGTCACGGGAACCCCTCCCCGAAAACCTGCAAAAAATTGTGGAAGAATCGAATAAAACCACTAAATTAGCGACGGTTGAAGGGGGACGGGAATCATTACCCTTTGAACCAGGACGTTCTAAGAAAAAGGCGCAATCCTAGCAATGAACAATAGCGATATACAACAGGGGCAAGAGTGGTTGGAGAAATTGCTCAAATTAGGAGCCGTTCCCTCCACCGTAAAATCGAGTTTAGAACCTGACTCCTGTTGGTTAACGATTGATGAGGTCAATCTCACCCCCGAACAAGTGGCCATTTTGGTCGGCCAGGATGGGGAAGTTTTAGATGCGATTCAATATTTACTCAACGCGATTCACAATTTAGGTAAAGACGACGAAGAACGAACTTCTTACACCGTAGAACTGAACGGATATCGAATTCGACGTCATTTAGAACTGCGGGCCTTAGCTGATCACGCGGCTAATCGTGTCCGTCAAACCGGAGGAGAGGTAGAAATTAAATCCCTTTCTTCTGGAGAACGACGTCTGATTCATTATTTTCTCCAAGAAAGCGATGATTTAGAAACCTATAGTCGGGGACAAGAACCCGATCGTCGTTTGGTGGTTAAAATGAAAGGCTAGACGAGGAAATCTTGTTTAGCCTTGCTTATTGTTGGAGGGTCAAAAAGCAACTATGGACTCTATCTATATCCCTCATTTACTGAGAACCCAAAACCGATCTTTAGAATTTGAGTTTCAAGAGTCTTTCCCAGACTTAGAAACTTTGACTCCGATTCGGGGTCGGATGCGAGTTAGTCACAAAACCACTTATCTTGAAGTTTGGGTACAAGCTGAAACCATTGTCACCCTCACCTGTGACCGATGTTTAAAACAATATAATCATCGCCTAAAAGTGGATACGTCCGAGTTGATTTGGTTAGATGTTTTGGCGGATCAACTCGATAGTTCATCGGGTGAAGTGGAAATTTCTTTAGATGAACCTGTGGAAAGTTTGCACCCCCAAGGTCATTTTTTACCGGGGGATTGGCTCTATCAGCAATTGTGTCTAGCTCTGCCTCTGAGACAACTCTGTGAAGGGCCCTGTGAACCCCCCAAACCGACACAAATAGAATCCCAGCCGATTATTGATCAGCGCTGGGCTGCATTGCAAGCTTTGAAGCCAAATCTACCGAATTGAAAGGATGTTGACTGTTGACTGTTAACAGCCAACAGCCAACAGACAACAGACTATACACCCCTCTTCTTTCTATGAGCAAATTCCATCAAGAATTGAAGCTACTATTGCGATCGCGCTACGCGATTATTTATATTCCAACTTTAGAAGAAGAACGGGTCGAAACGGCAATTAAACAAGCGGCAAAAGAACAAGGAAACCGTGCAGTTTATGTCTGGGATTTTGTCGAAGGATATCAACAGGGAAATCCTAATGATTTAGGGGCGGGAAAACGCAATCCTTTACAAGCCTTAGAATTTGTAGAAAAATTACCGGAGGCGATGCCCTCTATTTTTATTTTAAGGGATTTTCATCGATTTGTAGACGATATTTCAATTTCCAGAAAATTAAGAAATTTAGCTCGAAGTTTGAAATCTCAACCGAAAAATTTAGTTATTATTTCCCCTCAAATATCGATTCCTTCTGACCTCGGTGAAGTGTTGACGGTGTTAGAATTCCCCTTACCTGATAAAGCCGAAATTAAGACGGAAGTTGAACGATTATTAATCGCCACCGGACATCCGGTAGAACCTCGTTTACTCGATGAAATGGTGCGTTCTTTCCAAGGACTTTCTCAGGAAAGAATTCGCCGAATTTTATCAAAAGCGATCGCTACTCATGGAGAATTACAAGGAGATGATATTGAATTAATCTTAGAAGAAAAACGCCAAACTATTCGCCAAACTCAAATTTTAGACTTCTATGCAGCCCAAGAAAATATTTCTGATATTGGGGGGTTAGATAATTTAAAAGATTGGTTATTACGCCGGGGAGGAGCTTTTTCAGAACGTGCTAGACAATATGGTTTACCTTATCCCAGAGGGTTATTATTAGTCGGAATTCAAGGGACTGGAAAGTCTTTAACGGCAAAAGCGATCGCCCACCATTGGCATTTACCCTTATTAAGATTAGATGTAGGGCGTTTATTTGCGGGATTAGTCGGAGAATCCGAATCTCGTACCCGACAAATGATTCAATTAGCAGAAGCTTTAGCACCCTGTATTTTATGGATTGATGAAATTGATAAAGCCTTTTCAGGATTAGATGGAAAAGGAGATTCAGGAACCACAAATCGCGTATTTGGTACGTTTATTACTTGGTTGGCTGAAAAAAAATCCCCCGTTTTTGTGGTAGCAACGGCAAATAATATTCAATCTTTACCTGCGGAAATGTTAAGAAAAGGGCGATTTGATGAGATTTTCTTTGTGGGATTACCCTATCAAGAAGAACGAAAAGCAATTTTTGAAGTGCATTTATTAAAATTACGCCCTCAGAGTATTAAAAATTATGATATAGAGCGATTAGCTTATGAAACTCCTGATTTTTCCGGGGCGGAAATTGAGCAAACCTTAATTGAAGCTATGCACATTGGTTTTAGTCAAAACCGAGATTTCACAACAGATGATATCTTAGAAGCAGCGAGTCAAATTGTTCCCTTAGCCCGGACTGCAAAAGAACAAATTCAGTTTCTTCAAGATTGGGCGGCGGCAGGAAAAGCACGTTTAGCTTCTCGACAGAGTAGTTTAAATCGTCGGCTATCGAGTTGATGAGATCAAGAAACCGGGTTTCTGACCGAGAGCTTATGGATAAAATCCCAATTTTTCTTTGAGAACCCGGGTTTCTGTATCAGTCCAATTAATGATATCATGTTTGTTTTTAATCCTGTTTAATCATGTATAAAACTGTTCCCAAAACTATGAATCTTTATGGTGTTTTTAAATTTATCGTTGGCTTTTTTCTAGCTATTTTAATTTTAGCGGGTGCAACGGTGGCGACGGCTTTATATTTTGCAGCGCGTTTAGCAGAATTGCCCGAACGTCCGACCTTTCCTAATGATAACCCCAAGGCAAAAGTTGCCTCAAAAGCAACAACTCCTAAACCCCAAGTGACTCCCAGTCCAACCCCAACCCCAGCAGAAGAAAAGCTCGAACCCGGTGCTTATCGGGCAATTGTAACACAGCCCATTGGTTTAATTTTACGCGATAGTCCGAGTACAGACGCGAACAGAATTGGGGGAATTGCTTATAACGAAAAAGTGATTGTGTTAGGAGAAAGTGACGATAAAGGATGGCAAAAAGTTCGGGTTTCTCAGGATAGCGATCGCACCGGATGGGTTAAAGGAGGAAATACCGAAAAAATTGAATCAGAAAACTAATATTTAATCGAATATAGCACTATACCAGAAAACGAAAAATAATTAGTCTTCGGGTGTAATTCCTAATGCTCGTAATTGTTCGGCTAACCGTTCCGCCCGTTGGCGTTCAGTTTCTGCCCGTTGGTGTTCAGTTTCTGCCCGTTGGCGTTCAGTTTCCGCTCGTTGACATTCAATTTCCGCCCGTTCATTCCCGGTTAATAACAAATTCCCTTCACTATCCCACCAGCGCAACCAAGGTAATTCGACATTTTGATATTGACCTTGCCAAATTCCTAATTCAACATTTAGGGACGGGATAAAATAATGTCCGCGTTCATTTTTGGGCAGAAGTTCAAAGCGATTTTCAATCAAATGATAGACTTCAATACTGGCTTTTTCGACTTCATAAATCCCATAAAATGCCGGATGAATGACTTGCTCATAAACCCAAAATTTACCCGGTTTTTTGCCTTCTGCTTCTGCTGTCCATAAAGATGTTTTATCCCGTTCTTCTGAACCATCCCCAGAGACAAATTCTACAATAATTAAAGGGGCAACATATTCTTGCCAAAGCACATAGGAACGTCGCATTTGACCGTTTAAACTGGGGGGAACATTAGGAACATAAAACCAGTCCGGTGCTTCGGCTCCCCGTTGGGGTGGGTCTGTAATTCGCCAATAAATTCCACTATCTTGACCAATACAATAATATCCGTCAGGATGAATATTTTGCAGAATTGGGTTAATTGAGTCGGTGAGTAAAATACTCTGAGGATGTTCTTGAAAGTTTTTCACAAAGGTTCCGTCTGAGTCAGGGAGTTGGGTGTGGTCAGGTAAGGTTGTTGTAAGTTGTTCGGGGGGGAGTGTTGTTGTCATAGCAGCATTGAAAGTGGGGTTAATTTTAGGATAGCAAAATTAGAAGTTTATATAATTTTATTTCAGGGTAGATCGCCTTTTTTTAATCACTTTTTTTGAAAACCAAAATGCACCCCATGAACACAATATACTCGCAAGCAAAGCAATTACAAAGGGGTGAGGAAAAAGAAAAATATGATCACGACTTGGTAAACTCCAAGGTTGGGTGATTAAACCCGATACGGATGCAAAGATCGCACCCGCCGCAATTCCTACACCGATCGCCTGTATATGATCTTGCAAGCTTTGGTTCGCGTCTGCTTGGTCAATTTCCACAATTCCGCGAATTGAGGCGATCGCTGTATTTACTAAATCGGTTCCATGTTTAAAATAGCCTAAATCTGCTTTGATTTGGCGCTCAAAATAGGGGGCGGTTTGTTCACCGAAATACTTCAGAAACGATAGTTCTTCCTTATCAATTTCTAGTTTACCACAAATCTGCTCAATTGTCTCCTGATAATTGTAAAGATTGATCTCAATAGTATTGCCAAAATCTTCCATTTTTCTCAATAAACGGGTGTAGGGTAGGGACTCTTTGGCGAGGTTTTTTAACTCGGTTTTAAAACTTTTGAGATAATTATCGTTAGCCGAAATATCGTGACGGGTAGCGAGTTCTGTTTGGAGGTTATCGAGATTATCTGCAATGAGACTATAGGCTTGATCTAGCATTGTATAAACCAAACGACTATCAGCAAACGCCTTAACAATTTTAGTGCGATAGAAAAATAAAGCAATCAGTTCTTGTTGATATTTGTTATATTGTTGATCTGCGTTTTCATCCCGAAATAACCAGACGAGAACTTGAGGATCTCGATCAGGTTTCCCATATTCAAAAATAGCACTTTCAAACAATTCTCCAGTGCGATAGAATGGGGGTGTTTTGTCTCCGAGTAAGTTTTGACAACATTGGTCAGCTAACTTGCGGAGATAGTCTGGATCGCGTTGTTTGGTTTTGTTGGTTAACCAGGCAGTAATTAGCAGAGTTTGCCCTAATATTTTATCATCTTTAGGCAAAATTAAAATATGATTAGGATTTAATTTTTGTAGTACCTCAACCTCGACATCTCCCACAGTCTCATCTTCATCAGAATAGCCAATATTAAGCCAAAGTGCATAACTATCTTGGATTTTTTGGGGTTGAGCAAATCCTTCAATTTCGGGATTTTGAGTGCTAGTAAAAGCGAGGTAGCTGTCTTTAAATAAATAGAGGCGATCGCTCGTTAAATCATCGGGAAAAACTAGATGTTCCGTAATAGTTTGATTTGAAAAAGCCTTGAGAATTTTATCTCCCTGTTTCCACAGAGGATTATCTAATTTTTTTGCATTATTAATCAGACAATAAGTAAACAGATAAACATTAGGGGCAAAAATCCGATAATCGCTTTTTGGGTTTGTTTGAGAATTCATATAAAATAACCTAACTATTTTATCATGGTTTTTAAATCGGCAAAGAACGCACCCGGTAATATTCATTATCTTCGGATTTTTGGATAGGAATTACTCTTTCTTCCATCAACCATGCAGCATAAAGCAATGATTGTCTAATATCTTCCGGTTCCAAATAGGGATAGTCTTCGATTATTTCTGCGGTTGTTTTACCATTAGCTACTAAATTAACCACCAAAGATACCGGAACTCTCATACCTCTAATACAGGCTTTTCCTGTCATTATTTTGGGGTCAAATGTGATTCTGTCTAAGTGTTGTAACATGAAATAATCTCCTGATTTTAATTTTATCATTCATCACACTATCCCAACAAATATATTAGGTAGTTTTGCCACTAGACTACCACCTTTTGAATGCCGATAAATTCTGTTGTTGATTCTTCTTCAATTTCCTCAAGACACATTTCAATTACCTCGCGGATATTTTGGATTAACTCATCAATGGTTTCTCCTTGGCTATAGCAGGCTTTAAGTTGCGGAACTTCACCAATATATAAGCCGTCTTCGTCTCTTTCAATCATCACATAAAATTCTTTGCTTGGCATTTTCATATCCTCACTTTTGTTCAGATTTTTCGATTTTTTCCCGCAAAACTTTCGACAATTCAGGATAGCGGTTATCCAGAACATTCCCTAAACTTGTATCTTCACTTTTTCTCGGTTTGGGTTTGCGACTGGCTGCGAGTACCGCATCTCGAATTATCGGATGGTTTTTACACCAGTTTTGAATGAGTTTAGCAATATCTTCATTAGATTGATCTGAACTAATCGACTGATTCAGATTATCTAAATCTGCCTCGATATCTGATACTAGAAAAAAATCTGGGTGATTTTTCCAAACTTCTAAAAAAGCCGCAATTGTTTGTTCTGGTGTCATCATATTTTTAATTTCCTTGACAGTATCGTGTAGAGACGTTGCATGCAACGTCTCTACTACTTATAATCCATTGCAGTTGCTTTTCCCATCGCTTTTTCCCGTTTCGCCTGTCGCGCTGCTGTCACCAACGCGGACTGCGTTCGACTAAAGGAAATATCCCACCGTTGTTCATCCTGTAAATCGGCAATATACTCGCGTAAATGCTCTACTACTTGCTGTTGTACCTCACTGGGTAAAGCTTCTACTATCTCCACTAAATCTTTGATTGCGGCTGATGACATAATATTTTACTCTCAAAAGGTATGTAGTTGGGCTTTAGCCCCTTTTACTGTCCAACGGCGCAAAACCCTGCCCAATAATAGGGGGATTGAAAGGCGATTGCTGTAAGGTTATACCATCCATCTAAATCATTGCATATTGGTTGGCGTCGTTCCTCACTAATTAACTTACAGTTGTTAATCCACTCTAACAAATCCGCTACTGTTCTTGAGCGCATCCATTCCTGGGTTTGTTTCAACGCTAACGCGACTGGAATTTGCGTTTCTCCTAAGAGAATTTCATAAAAATGAATCATAAAAATAGCGGTAGAAACGTCATTCACCGCCCATAATGTGCCTAACACATTGCGAGCGCCTGCAAAGAAAAACCCGGCCAGAATGCTAATATATTCATCGCTGCTGGTGCTAATATCGGTGATACCCGTTTCACAGGCAGATAGGGCAACTAAACGACATTGCCGCAAGCGCAGGTTAAAGATTTCGGGTAATGTCAGACATTCATCGGCGTTAAAGTCACCTCGACGAGAACGAATGCGGGGGATGTCTTTTTCGGTGGCGGTGGTTTCGGAGAGTTTGGCATTGGCGAGAATGAGTCCTGAAATCCGGGGGTTGGCGAAATTAAAATAGCCGTGACAGGAGAAATGGGCGAAAATTGTTTCGTTTAATTGGGTTGATTTTTGGTTAAATGCGGTTTTACTCGCATCTTCTCCTTTTAATATCGTTGGGGAGTTGAAGGCGGTTTGAATGGCTTCCACTTCGATATCGGTGTAGGCTAAATCTTCCGTAGGATTTTGGATAGCGAAGAGAGATCCCCCCCCAGCCCCCCCTTGGTAAAGGGGGGAGAAAGAGGAGAGTGATGTCTCTCCTTGCCCAGGGGGGGTGCTGTCTTCGGATAAGGATAATTGCAAAATTTGACTGCTGGGAGCATAGCGAATACCTTGGGGGAATTTGTCGCTGAGATATGCTATTTCTTCTCCGCCTTTATTAAGGGGTAAGGCGTGGAGGGGGAATAAATGCAAGGCGCGATAGGGAACTAAAACTAACTGCTGACAATTGGGGGGAATTTGGGAGATGAGGTGATTGAGTTGCAGTATTTCCGCTAATTGTTGCAGATAGGAGGATAACTGCTGACGCCAGTGGTTGTCATCCTTGAGATAATCGTTTAAATACTCCTCTTTCAACTGTTCCAAAGCAGCTAAGGCGTTGCTATCGGTAGAGACAACAATAGGCTGTTGTCCTTGGTCGGTGACGATGAAGGCGTGGATGCCTTTATAGGTAAAGTACCACTCGACAATGGCGGTGTGTTCGTCTACTAATGCCTGAATTTCTCGGTAGGCAATGAGTTGGACTTGTTGACCGAAGCAGAATTTAGGGTCTTGGGGGGTGATTTCGGTGGCGATGAAGTCGTCGATTTTTTTGCGTAAGTGGGTGAGGTTTTGGGGGTTGGCGGTGGCGACTGTTGAAGGGATGGGGGAGGAAACACCGATGCTGCGGGTGTCGTTGTTGGGGGAAGAATTGTCTGGGGGGGAGGCGCTACTGTCGCCCTGCTGCTGGAGGTTCCACCACTGTTGATATAAATTGTTGTAACGTTCCCAGATTTGCGGGGAAATGCCTTCGGGTTTGAGGCGGGTAGCGGCCAGAAGTTCAACTAAGTTTCTGGCTTTGCTGCGTTCGGCATATTCCAAGGCTGCGGCGTAATTTTCTAATTCTAGGCAAACTTCGATCATTTCCACATAGAGTTTTTGCCATTCTTCGGCTAATTTCTGTCGGTCTGCTTCACCACCCAGGGTGATGCCGCTGCGAATTTCTTCTACAGTGTCAATAGCTGCGGCAAAGGTATCATAGGCATTTTGGTTTTGGGAAACTTCCCGATAGGCAAGTCCTAAATTAAATAAGGTTTCGGCATGGTTTTGGGGAAAAGCAGTCCGGGTTCTGACTTCTAAAGCGGCTTGAAAGGCTGCGATCGCCATTTCCAGGTTGTCGGCCCGCTCTCCCCGGATGCGGTCACTGTAGGCATTCCCCAAGTTATTTTGGGTCATTGCCCATTTTTCGGGAAAAGCAGTCCGGGTATAAACTTCTAAAGCGGCTTGATAGGCTGCGATCGCATTTTCCAGGTTGTCGGCCCGCTCTCCCCGGATGCGGTCACTGTAGGCAACCGCCAAGTTATTTTGGGTGGTTGCCCATTTTTCGGGAAAAGCAGTCCGGGTATAAACTTCTAAAGCCGCTTGATAGGCTGCGATCGCCTTTTCCAGGTTGTCGGCCCGCTCTCCCCGGATGCGACTATAGTAGGCAGCCGCCAAGTTATTTTGGGTCATTGCCCAATCTTCGGGAAAAGCAGTCCGGGTATAAACTTCTAAAGCAGCTTGATAGGCGGAGATCGCCTTTTCCAGGTTGTCGGCCCGCTCTCCCCGGATGCGGTTTCTGTAGGCAGTCCCCAAGTTATTTTGGGTGGTTGCCCATTTTTCGGGAAAAGCAGTCCGGGTTCTGACTTCTAAAGCCGCTTGATAGGCGGAGATCGCCTTTTCCAGGTTGTCGGCCCGCTCTCCCCGGATGCGACTATAGTAGGCAACCGCCAAGTTATTTTGGGTCATTGCCCAATCTTCGGGAAAAGCAGTCCGGGTTCTGACTTCTAAAGCCGCTTGATAGGCGGAGATCGCCATTTCCAGGTTGTCGGCCCGCTCTCCCCGGATGCGGTTACTGTAGGCAGTTGCTAAACTGTTTTGAATTGTTGCCCATTCAGTAGAATTATTATTTTGATCGAAAAAGTTTAGGGCAATACTATAAATAGTGATGGAAATTTCTAGGTTGACATCTCGTTGACCGAGGGGAAATTGTTGGACTAAATTAGCAAAATTAAACAGATCTATAATTGTGCTGCGTGTCGCAAACGCTCGGATAACTTCAATTAAGCTGAGATTAAGTTTGGCTTGCTGACTCGCCAAAAATGGATAGACAATTGATGGGTTAACATCACTCTCAGAAGTTAACCTCAGAGCTTCTTTTAAGAAGACTAAATACTCTTGCTGTGTGGTATTCCCTTGAGTTTCCCTACCTTCACCCCCAGAGGCGTTGAGATATTCCCCCACCTGTTGCGCCAGATTTCGCAAAAAACCCGCCTGATTCTCTTCCCCGGCTTCCTGCAACTGTTGCGCCACCTGTTCGCACACCTGCACAAAACCCTCATCTACCAAATCGAGAGATTGATTCAGGATTTGGGGTTCCTCGCCATTGGGACAGGTGAGGAGTTGTTGAATTAAAGTGAGATAAGCCTGGATGCGTTCTTCGTTCATGGCAACCTTTGAGAAACGGGGTTTCTGAGTTAAGTCCGGTTAGATTAAGTTAATTATGGCAGAAATCGGTTTGTTTGTGCTGGCGGTTGCGGGGTGTTGATGATGACGTACAGCCGAAAGCCTTGAAATAAATTTCAGGCTCAAAGCTAAAACCCGTTAAAACGGGTTAATGAAGAATGATCTTAGTTATCTTTAGATAACTTCAGCTNGCGATCGCATTTTAGAGGGGCGGGTTTAGTTAGATTATTGGTTAGAATCGAAGATAATTACAGAACCCGCCCCTACATTTTATTGTGGAAAAAATGCGATCGCATTTGAGATGGGGAGGGACATCACCCCTAGGATAAAATATTACAACCTATACAAATTGATTAAGAAAAGTATCCAAATTTAAAGCTTAATTGCAATTTGGACTCCAATTGATAAATTTTATAGATCGAGGTGATAGGGTTAAAGCCATTCAAACATCAGGCGTTAATCCCCCTTAACCTAGAATTATGAACCCTAAACCTTCACAACGCGATCCCCTGGAATCCGCCGTCACCGCAGCATTAGGCGCGGGTGTAGCCACTTCTTTTGCGGTGAGTCAAGGTCAAAGTCCTTGGGTTGCTCTAGGAATTACAGCCTTTGCTGCGATTGTTGCGTTAATTTGCGATCGCGCCGGGCTAGTTTAAACCTCACTTTTAAGCCTGATATACAATGGGGGAAACAAACCCTTCCAGAAAGAATTTTGTGGAAGGTTGAAGTTGATTAATAATGTTTCTCCCAAAAACAATGATTGAATCCTATGCGTTTCTAGCTTTAGCCTTAACCTATGAAGATCCGGCTTCTGATCCATTCCCAGGATTGAATCAGGTTAATTGGAAAAAGCTTTCCAGTCAAACCTACCGCTACTTTCTCGGTTTAGCCGTAGCTGTTTCAGTCCTAACTCTCGCCCAAAGCGCCCAAGCTTTGGTAATGTCTGGAGATTCGGGTGCCCAAGTCAGACAAATTCAACAACGCTTACAAGAACTAGGCTATTTTAACGCGAATGCTACAGGTTATTTTGGCAGCCTGACTCAAGATGCGGTGATTCGTTTTCAACGAAATTACGGTTTATCCGCCGATGGAATTGTTGGCCCCCAAACGCTCAGGGCTTTGGGATTAATCACCACCGACCCCTCTAATCCTGGCAGTAATCGAGACTTAATTGGACTGGGGACAGGGGATAATGGCCCCGGTGTTTCCGATTTACAGAGACGGTTACAAGCCTTGGGTTATTTCAACCAACAACCTACAGGTAACTTTGGGACTGTCACCCAAAATGCGGTGATTCGACTCCAACAGGACTATAATATTCCGGCAACGGGTTTGGTAACAGAAGCTACCCTCGCCCTCCTCAACAGTACACCGCAGCCACTCCCTGATATCTTACCCGGTACAACGTTACAACTGGGCGATTACGGATCTGCGGTTGCCGCATTACAAGAAGGGCTACAAAACCTCGGCTTTTATGATGGCAGTATTACAGCATATTTTGATGATCTAACAGAAGTCGCTGTTCAACGGTTTCAACAATCTCAGGGAATCTCGGCTACCGGAGTCGCTACTTCCGCAACATTAATGGCTTTAAATCTGTATGTTCCGGGGATGCCCTCTAATCCTCAGTTTGATGATATTCTCCGATTAGGGAGCCAAGGCTCGGCTGTCCGGTTATTACAAGGACGATTAAAATCATTAGGATACTATACCGGGATAGTCAATGGTGTATTTGGTCGATCTACCCAACAGGCTGTGATCAATTTTCAACGTGCTTATGGGATTACCGCAAAGGGAGAAGTGGGGCCGACCACTACTGAGTATCTCGTCACTGCCATAACCAATAACCGATCTGCTTCAGCGATCGCCCTTCCTATCCCAATTCGTCAACCTAATACTATTCCGATCAGTAATACTTTATCAACAGTTTCTTTAGGAGATACCGGAGGCGAAGTCAGAAAAATTCAACGACGCTTACGACAATTAAACTATTATAATGGCCCCATTAATGGCTTTTTTGATAATGCAACTCAAAATGCTTTAATGCGGTTTCAACAATCTGCTGGAATTACAGTCAACGGAATTGCTGGCCCAACAACTCAAACCTCTTTATTTAATCCTCGACCCGTTTCTGTAACCCCAACTCGTACTATTGTTGTCGTACAAATGACTCCGCCTGTTTCTGGTTCAGCCCAGGTTCGACAATGGCAACAAACATTAAGAATTCAGGGACTTTATAATGGCCCTATTAATGGAATTTACGATCGTTCAACACAACAAGCTGTTGCACAAGCCAGAGCTTTTTATGGCCCTAGTGCAGATGCCGTCTTATTTGGAGGAGGTTTATAAATAGTAACTACTTTTGACAACAATTACCGAAAATTTTGGGTTTAAAGCCCCTAAGTTCCACTTAGGCTTTTTATTCCAAATTGGTGTATGATTTAAAAAAGAGATTTAGAAGAAAAAATGAAAGCCAGATATCGATTTAGATGCTACCCAACACCCTCCCAAAAATTGGCGTTAGCCAAATTATTTGGGTGTGTACGGGTCGTGTGGAACGATGCTCTGGCTTTTTGTGTTTCCGAGTACAAAGGAGGTAAGAATAAACCCAAGAATGCTGAACTGCAAAAACAATTCATCACTCAAGCTAAGAAGTTAGAAGAACGGGAGTGGTTATCGGAAGTATCAGCAGTTCCCTTGCAACAAAGCTTAAATGATTTAGAACAAGCTTATCAAAATTTCTTCAATTTCTGTAAAGGAACTAGAAGATGTTAATGCCGCAGTTAATATAAAAGTCGCCGGAGGGCTTTCGGAGACTTTAAACGGACGTGGAGGCAAGCGTCAGACTACAGCTATTTGTAGCAGCAGCCAGCGAATCGTCAACCCACCAGCATTTCAACAATTATCGATTTTCGATTTGTTGTAATAGATGGAATCCCCGTGCGTTTACGCCGGGGCGGATGTCAAACAGATTGAATACAGGTTTTAATCAGTCTGATCTTTCCCTAATCCTCCTAATTTAATCCGTGCAATCCGTGTAATCCATGTAATCCATTTAATCCGTGTTCCCATCTTCCGTTAACTCAGAATCCATTTCAAAATTACAATCAGCGATCGCCTTTGAACAAGTCCAATTACTAGAAATTAGCGACGGCCAACCCATGCGTAAAGCCTCATGACAAATCGTATGAATCGTTAATTGGCAATCTAATAAATGAAACCCCGATTTTTCCGCTTGCTTCATGCTAGTTTTAGAAATGGAATCATTTTTAAATTCAATAGTTTTATTACACTGAACACAGACTAAATGATGATGGTGATGGGGATAGGGCTGATTAATTTCATAGTGTTTATGACCTTCAGCTAATTCCAATTCGCGTAAAATTCCCATCCGGGCCATTAGCTTCAAAGTGCGATAAATTGTTGATAAACTAATCGCTTCCCCTCGGCTTTTGAGTAAATTGTACAGATCTTCCGCACTTAAATGATTTCCTTTCGGTAAATTCTGAAAGACCTGCAAGATCGTTTCCCGTTGGGGAGTTAACCGCCAACCTTTATCGTTGAGTTCAGATTTAAACGAGACTGTTGTATATAAAGCCATACGCTCACTTGCTTTCAATAAAGCTTGCATATTGACAATAATACACAACAAATTTCCAGATTGTCAAAAAAAACCAGTTATTTTCAATAACTGGTTTAGATTTCAGATTCACAGATTTAAAATTCTTGCGGTGGGCCGATCCAGGGTTCTCCGATTAACTCAGGGTTTCCAGATAATCCCGAACCCGGTTGCGACGTTTCGGTTGGCGTAATTTTTGCAGAGCTTTAGCTTCAATCTGGCGCACTCGCTCCCGTGATAATTCTAGCGCTCGGCCAATTTCAGCCAAGGAATAGGGATGACCATCTCCTAACCCATAACGCATCAGAATCACATCCCGCTCCCGACTGGTTAAATCTGCCAACAGGTGTTGTAAATCCCGATGCAAAGATTCCCGCATCAGCAATTCTTCCGGTGTCACCTCTTCGGTTTCCAGTAAATCCCCTAATTCTGTATCTTTATCCGTCCCGACTTTCGTTTCTAAAGAAACCGAACGAGGAACCCGTAACAAGACTTCTCGGACTTGAATCGGAGTCATCTCTAACTCCAGGGCAATATCCTCAATGGTAGCAGTACGACCTTTTTCTTGAGAAATTTTTCGTTGTGCTTTTTTAATTTTGTTGAGTTTTTCGGTAATATGAACAGGCAAACGAATCGTGCGGCTTTGGGTTGCGATCGCCCGTGTAATTCCTTGACGAATCCACCAATAAGAATAGGTGCTAAACCGATATCCCCGTGTCGGGTCAAACTTGTCAACAGCCCGTTCTAGTCCTAAAGTTCCTTCTTGAATTAAATCAAGCAGTTCTAAACCCCTATTTTGATATTTTTTCGCTACCGAAACCACTAGACGCAGGTTCGCTTTAATCATGTGGTCTTTGGATTTTATGCCATCAGCTTGAATCTGATCCAATTCCTCAACGGTTAAACCCACGATCTCCGCCCAACGGCGTTTTCCGGCGGCTAAAATCGGCTTCAGTTCAGTCACATCAACGCCCCCCGTTGTCGCCCATCGCTCTAAAGACGGACGATGACCCAACTGTGCGGATAACTGATCACGGGTTTTAATCAGGCGCACATAGACGGTAATCACACCCTCTTCTTGGTTGGCTGCATTATCGCGTAAATCAACTAACCTCAGATAACGCTGAACTTTTTGGGCTTCCGATACTTCTTCATCTCGTCCTAACAGACGAACTCGACCAATTTCTTGCAGATACAGTCGAACCAAATCCGTTGTCCGACGATTAACAGATTTCTGGAGTTTAGCATCACTGGCATCCTCTATATCCAGATCAATTAAATCATCCACATCCGGCTCCAGGTTACTATTTATAAGATCTTCAGGTTCAGAATAGCCCTCAAAAGGCTGGTTCGAGTTATTGTCGGCATAGATTTTAGTGGCTGGCATAGTTTCTATCTCAGTTGATCTGGATAATTAAGAGGCTGCACTTACGGGGGGTTAGCTAACCGATGGAATGCCCACTGTAGGATGACGAACTATCAAGGTTCTCAGTTCCCTTATCTAACTTATAATGCCCTGGAATCATCGTTTTAGGTCAAGCCTAGAGAACAATTTTAATTATGGGCAGTTACAAGCACAAGGAGTAAAATCAGGTTAGCAACAATTGTTTTTTACTACCTTATTAGTTAGTATAAGAATAAGTAGCCTATTTATCAGTGATTCTCGTCAAACCCCCGATTAATTGTCATCACCTCTTACAGGCGCTTGAGATCACTACAAAGAAACTTTACCTCTTTCGTTATAAAAGTTAATATTAAAGGTTGACGGTTGACAGACAACAGACAACAGACAACAGACTTCTCAGAGGTGGCAATTTCTGGTAGTTTTAACTATGAACCGCTAAACAGGATTCGGTGAGCCTGTCAGCAGTATTTTTACTTACTGCCAAGTCAAGTTGGGAGAAAAAAATGTTAACAATTCTGTTTCAAGTTGTCCTTGCGGCACTGGTGATCTTATCTTTTCTGATGGTGGTAGGCGTTCCCTTTGCCTATGCCACCCCCCAATACTGGAGCCAATCTAAGCCTCTGCTTTATGTCGGTTCTGGTCTTTGGTTCGTATTAGTGATTTTAGTAGGTGTATTAAACTACTTAGTGGTTTAATTCACAGGCGGAATTGCGGGTTAGACGGTGTAGGATAATTCCCCTAAGCAGTTTAACCTACAATTCCCCCTGGATCTATAAACAAAGGATAACAACAATGACGGTTTTTGAGGGGAATTTTACTCAAACAGACTCCCTGCGGTTTGCAATAGTAATTGGTCGGTTTAATGATTTGATCACAACCAAATTATTAGAAGGGTGTCAAGATTGTTTAAAACGACATGGCATTGATCCTGATCCCCAGGGAACACAGGTTGATTATGTTTGGGTTCCAGGGAGTTTTGAGATTCCCTTAGTTGCTCATCAGTTAGCCTTAACCCGTCGTTATGATGCGATTATTTGTTTAGGGGCTGTAATTAAGGGACAAACCCCCCATTTTGATTATGTCTCGGCGGAAGTCTCCAAAGGCATCGCAGCAACAGCGTTTCAAACGGGTATTCCGGTGATTTTTGGGGTGCTGACAACGGACACGATGCAGCAAGCCTTAGAACGAGCCGGAATTAAAGCCAATCACGGTTGGAACTATGCGATGGATGCGATTGAGATGGCAAACTTAATGCGTCAAATCAAGCAAAGTGCTACAACTTCCCATACAACAGTAGATTCTACAGCGATTTTATCCGCCAGTTCCAGTCCAGCGTTAACTGGGGAAACCTTGAAACAGCAGTCACAAACCCATTAAACCCTAGGGTTCTAAAAATTTTTGCGAAAAGGGTTGACAAATCTAAAGATTTTTGGAATCATAGAAAAGGTGAAAGGTTTGCGGGTGTAGCTCAGTGGTAGAGCGTCACCTTGCCAAGGTGAATGTCGCGCGTTCGAATCGCGTCACCCGCTTAAAAAAATATAGGATAATTTGTTAACGGGGTGATTTATTAATCGCCCCGTTAATTGTTTACAGGAATATCCGGTAAGCCTAAACCCCAGATAAAAAAATCCATGAAACTGATAGAGCATAATTCTAATCAACTGATTTTTAAAGACTCTACTGTTAGATCGTGGATGATTAGATTGGTATGTACTCCCTTTTTAATTTTAGCTGTTCTGGGATTGTTTTTAGTCATTACTGAAAAAGTTTTTCCAAGTTTCTTCATCATTTTTTGTTTGGTCGTGGGTATTTTCGGAGTTTTCTGGACTTCCACTCAAACGGTTTATCTTAATAAAAGCCAAAATAGATTAAGAATTGAAACCCAAAGATTATTAGGAACAAAAAGACTAGAATATTCACTCGAAAACCTCAATGTCAGGGTAGAAAAAACTATTTTTCGCGTCAAAACCTATAGTTCTCTATTAAAAATCAAAAAAGAACCCATCTGCATCGTTGTTTTAGAAATTGCTTCTAATGCTCAAACTATCAAGATTTCTAGTAATTATAGTTTAACCCGAAATCAAGCTGTTGAAATTGCCGATCTGATTCGCACTTTTCTGAATACACCACCCTGAGAACCCTTTCAACCGAACATTTCTGCTGATATCCAAAACATTTCCGGTCGTCTTAAATTAAACCCCAATCTTGGGAATTGCCAAGCTTTATAATTAGCGGTAATTATAATAATTGCTACAATCTGGAACAAGATTGATGCAAAGACTTTTCCTGGGATTCAATATCAATAAAGGATCAACAACAATGAAAAGCTCTTATACTATTATTATTCAATGGTCAGAAGAAGATCAGTGTTATGTGGTCAGCCTTCCTGAATGGGGAGAACATTGTCACACCCATGGGGATACCCATGAAGAAGCCTTAAAGAATGCACAAGAAGTTTTAGAACTCCTGATAGAGTCGGCGTTGAACAATCATGAGCCTTTACCCAAACCTCAACTTTTCGGAAAAACATTAGAGAGAGTGTGAAAATTCCTTAAAATTATTGAAACTCTTGGCAATTTTCAATGACAATCAACAAGAAAATAAGAGTGTGAAAGTGGCGATCGCTGGCTCTACAGTAAAAGAGTGTAAAAGTGGCGATCGCTGGCTTGAACGAGGGAACGAGGGAACAAGGGAACAAGGGAACTAAAGAAGGATACGGGTAAGGATGGAGTTGAGTATAATAATTGAAAATAGCCAGTTTTGACTTAATTATTGTAAAAACATTATTAAATTAACGGATCGCTTGTGCCATCCCAAAAAGCTCAAAAGATTGATTTGAATGGTGATTATCCTTGCCCCTGTCGGCGGAGGGGGCGGTTAGTTCCCATTGCGCTGACCGAAGCCTTTGGCTGCGATCGCTGTCAGCAAATTTTTGTTGTCGATGAGAGTGGTTATTGTTTAGAACAACTCGCAACCCATTATCCTTATAAACAGGCTTGGCGTTGGACAGGTCATCAATGGAATAGAGCCAGTCCAGGGTTAAGGGCGCATTATTTACCGATGGCTTTGGGAATGCTCTTAGTTCCGTTAGTGATCTGGTTACCATTAGCCTTGTATTCACCGGGGCCAAATCTTGTGTTATGGGCGATGGTTGCTGTACTGTTAGCGATGTTACCCGCACTCATGGTTTGGCTAGCTTACAGGCGTTAGCTGCATGATAATTGATGATTTTTCTCTCCTTCCTGCTGACCATCCCCTCCGTCGTGCGTACCTTGCTAGTTTTCAACTGGCAAAAACGAAGGGAATGGATCGGAGTCGAGCCTTGCAACTGATGGCGAAAGCCTTGCGATCGCGACAGAATGATATCCTAGAAGCCAATACCCTCGACTTAGAAGCGAGTCGAGACTTAGGATTATCAGAACTAATAACCGACTGGCTGAAACTCACCCCTGAACGCCTAGAAACCACCGTTCAAATTTTAGAACGTCTGGGACAATTGCCCGATCCCATTGGCCGGGTGATGAGTGCTTCCTATCAACTAGAACAGGGACAAACCTATTATCAACATATTCCTTTAGGAGTAGTCGCCTTAATTTATGAAGCCTTCCCCGAACTGGCCGCCATTGCTACGGGACTCTGTTTAAAAACAGCCAATAGTTTAGTGTTATTAGGGGGAACAGAAGCGACCCATTCTAACAATATGATCGTTGAAACCTTGCAAATCGCCTTAGAAGAATCGGGGCTCCCCCCAGGCTGTTTAGAAATCCTCCCTTCAGAACAGAATGCCCCCATTCAACAGTTAGTCACCCAAGACCAATATGTCAATTTAGTGATTCCCTACGGACGCCCCCATTTTGTGCAGCAAGTAGTGAATCAATCTACCGTTCCTGTTTTGCGTTCAGCCATGGGAAACTGTTATTTATATTGGTCATCCACGGCGAGTGTAGATACGGCGCGATGGATGATATTAGATAGTCATGACAGTAAACCTGATCCCGTGAATGCCATTGAAAAAGTTCTGATTGATCCCAATCAAAAAAGCTCATCCTTAGTAAGATTGTGGAATAACTTAAGGGAAGCCGGATTTCAATTGCGGGGGGATGAAGCCCTGGCTGAAGAATTTACCGAATTAACGGCTGCTGAAACAACAGAATGGTCAAGACCCTATTTAACTCGAACCGTTGCCTTTAAAGTAGTAGAAAACTTAGAAAAAGCGATCGCTTGGATGAATACCTATAGTAGCGGTCATGCTAACTGTTTAGCGACAGAATCTTACTCCGAGAGTCGAAAATTTGCCCAAGATGTTAATAGTGCCTTAACCTTTATTAATGCGTCTCCTCGATTTTCCCGTCACTTGAATCGTGGAGACGCAATCTTTCTGGGAATTTCTAACCAGAAAGGATATCGTCGCGGATTAATAGGTTTAGAAGCCCTAATGACCCTGAAGCACGTTGTTCAGGGTAATCGGCAATTTTAAATCCGTTGGGCTTCAGCATTGGCGGGGGGTAATTTCACTTTTTGGGCTAACCCTAACGCTTGTAACAGCGAAATTGTCATCCAGGTTAAATCAATTTCCCACCATTGCAAACCGTGACGGGCCGAATATTGGAAAGCATGGTGATTATTATGCCAACCCTCACCATAAGTAACAACAGCAACCCACCAACAATTGCGGGAAGCATCTCCCGACTGATAGGTTTGATATCCAAATTTGTGAGTGGCACTATTAACAAACCAGGTGCAGTGAAACATCACTACAACCCGAAAGAAAATACCCCAAACGACAAAAGACCAACCTCCAATCAGATATAGCAATAATCCAAAGATCACCTGAATGACCAGAAAATATTTTTGGAAAAACAGATAGACTGGATCGTCGGCAATATCTTTTGTAAAACGGGGGATTTGTTCATCCGCCGGAGTATGGAACAACATCCAGCCGAGATGACTCCACCAAAACCCTTTTGTGGAATCATGGGGATCTTGATCTTGATCAGAATATTGATGATGGAGACGGTGTAAACCGATCCAATCAATCGGCCCTCCTTGGCAGGCCAGGGTTCCGCAAAAGACTAAAAAATATTCTAGCCATTTGGGAGCCTCAAAACTGCGATGGCTAACCAGGCGGTGATACCCTAGGGTAATTCCCAAGCCTCCAGTAACCCAATGTAAAAATAGAGCTAGGCCTACGGCAGCCCAGCTAAAGTTACTCGGTAAAAATGCCAACAGTGCGGCAGCATGGAGAGACACCATAAAAACAATGGTGATCCAGTCGGGCTTATATTGAGGTGAAGTTGCAATCGTCATGAAACGAAAATTCGAGCTTTTTTTAAACGAAAGAGTCCTATTTGCGTCATAATATGCACCGCCCCCAAATGGAGTGAGTTCGGTGATCCTATCTAGCATAGAACAACTAAAAGAAGCAGAACAGGAACTATTTCCGATTTTTTCTGGTATTGACACGCAGGTCAAGCATAATCTTCAACGAGTTTTAGAGGCCTTTCGTCGTTACCGAGTAGGAACCCATCACTTTGCAGGTGTTACAGGTTATGGTCACGACGATTTAGGACGTCAAACCTTAGATCAAGTCTTTGCCGAGATTATGGGTGCCCAAGCCGCTGCGGTACGAGTGCAGTTTGTTTCTGGAACCCACGCCATTACCTGTGCCTTATTTGGCTGTTTGCGTCCTGGGGACGAAATCCTGGCGGTAGCTGGCGCTCCCTACGATACCTTGGAAGAGGTCATCGGTTTGCGCGGTCAAGGCCAAGGTTCATTATTAGAGTTTGGCATATCTTACCGTCAATTAGATCTAACTTCTGACGGAAAAATTGACTGGGAGAAGCTAAACTCGGCAATAACTGCTAAAACTCGCCTGGTTTTAATTCAACGTTCCTGTGGCTATTCCTGGCGTTCTAGTTTGTCTATTGATGATATTGAGCAAATTGTTCAGAGTGTTAAAAAACAGAATCCTCAGACGATTTGTTTTGTCGATAATTGTTATGGAGAATTTATTGAAACTTGTGAACCTCCTGCGGTTGGAGTTGATTTAATTGCAGGTTCATTAATTAAAAATCCGGGGGGAACTATTGTTCAAGCGGGGGGTTATGTCGCGGGAAGGGAAGATTTAGTTGAAGCCGCAACTTGTCGATTAACAGCGCCGGGTATTGGTAGCAGTGGGGGAGCAACTTTTGATCAAAATCGGATTCTATTTCAAGGGTTATTTTTAGCACCTCAAATGGTAGGAGAAGCGATTAAAGGAAGCCATTTAATTTCTTATGTTTTTAATCAATTAGGATATAAAGTTAATCCTTTACCCTTTGAACCAAGAAAGGATATTATTCAAGCCATTGAGTTAGGTTCTCCTGAGAAATTAATTGCTTTTTGTCGCGCCATTCAACAGTATTCTCCGATTGGTTCCTATCTGGAACCTGTTCCCGCAGAAATGCACGGATATGAAAGCCATTTAGTCATGGCTGGAGGTACATTTATTGATGGCAGTACCTCGGAATTTTCCGCCGATGGGCCGTTAAGAGAACCTTATATTGTCTTCTGTCAAGGAGGAACCCATTGGACACATATTTCCTTAGCATTAGAAGCCGCAATTGCAGCGATAGGACAGGTGTGAACTACCCACACTTCTCTACGAGTAAGTGTGGGCTTCTAGCATCAACGGGGATAGCATCAGAAGAAACAGA
>NZ_LR734872.1:0-249 GCF_900010725.2 Planktothrix serta PCC 8927
AAAGGGCGGGTTTAGGGAGATAATTACTAATAATTAAAGATTGTCTCGGAACCCGCCCCTACGGTTTAATTGTGGATTATTGCTCAAAATTTTTTCACAAATCCTACACCGATTACTATATCAATATCAGCCAGGAGTTAGCCCTGAACTAAAGTTCGGGCTGAAAGCTGAAGTTATCTAAAGATAACTAAGATCATTCTTCATTAACCCGTTTTAACGGGTTTTAGCTTTGAGCCTGAAATTTATTTC
>NZ_LR734872.1:2608-2869 GCF_900010725.2 Planktothrix serta PCC 8927
TAGGGAGATAATTACTAATAATTAAAGATTGTCTCGGAACCCGCCCCTACGGTTTAATTGTGGATTATTGCTCAAATGCGATCGCATTTTTTCCACAATAAAATGTAGGGGCGGGTTCTGTAATTATCTTCGATTCTGATCAATAATCTAACTAAACCCGCCCCTCTAAAATGCGATCGCCTGATAATAAAGGGCGGGTTTAGGGAGATAATTACTAATAATTAAAGATTGTCTCGGAACCCGCCCCTACGGTTTAATTGT
>NZ_LR734873.1 GCF_900010725.2 Planktothrix serta PCC 8927
TCTTTAACCCTCAATAACACCACTTTTACCAAGAACACAGCCACAGGTGGCACAGGTTTAAACAACGGTCAAGGCAAAGGCGGGGCAATATTTGCCATGCAGTCCCTCACCAACAGCAACGGCAACAACCAGGGAATGCCCACTGTATTACCTACTGTCATCTCATTAGGAGCGACCTTCTCCGGCAACACCGCCGCCGACCAAGCTGGCATCCCCACTGCTAATACCCCCACCAACGGTGTCGGCAATAGCCAAGACAATAACGACGTTTACGGCACGATTTTTCCTAATACCGCACCTGTCCTTGCCGATACCGTCGTCACTCTCAGCAACGTCTTAGAAGATGCAGTTGCACCCACTGGCGCTGTCGGGACTTTGATTTCTGATATCGCTGCTATTAGTACAGGTCAAAATAACATCACCGACCCCGACACTGGCGCACTAGCAGGCGTAGCCATCACCATCGCCGACACAACCAATGGCAGTTGGTTTTACACCCTAGATGGCGGTACGACTTGGACTGCCTTGGGCGCAGTATCCGATACCAACGCTCGCTTACTCGCGGCTGATGCCAATACCCGCATTTATTTCCAACCTAGCGCCGACTACAACGGCACTGTCACCAACGGCATCACCTTCCGCGCCTGGGATAGCTTCTCTGCCCGCAATGGCAGCACCGATGACACCAGCACCAACGGCGGTATCACAGCCTTCAGTACAGCTACCGACACCGCAGACATCACCGTTACCCCCGTCAACGACATTCCCAGTTTCACCGCCACCAACCCCACCGCAGTTAATGAAGATGCAGGAGTACAAACAGTAACGAGTTGGGCAACTTTCAACGCTGGTGCAGCCAACGAAGCCGCCCAAACAGCCACATATATCGTTAGTAACATCGGCACCCCTGGCTTATTTGCGGTGGCTCCAGCGATAGACGCAAACGGTCAACTCACCTACACTCCTGCGGCTGATGCTAATGGGACTTCGACGTTTGATGTTGTGGTGCAAGATAACGGCGGTACTCCCGGTGTTGATACTTCGGCAGTACAAACCTTTACTATTACTGTTAACCCTGTTAACGACAAACCCAGTTTTAGTAACCCTGGAAACCAGATCCTAACAGCTTGGACAAACACAATTCAAACCGTTAGCAACTGGGCAAATACTGTTATCTTCGGCCCAGCCGATGAATCAACTCAAACCGTTAGCAACTACACCGTTACTAACACCGACAATACCTTATTTACAACTCAACCCAGTGTAGCAACCGATGGTACGCTGACCTACACTCCCAGTGGTAAACCCGGTACTGCTACTGTTAGCGTGCAACTGCAAGATGACGGCGGTATATTAAATGGCGGTGTTGACATTTCCGACATAGCTACTTTTAATATCACCATTCCCGCACCAAAAGTTAACCTGACTGCCAGCACAACTACTGCTAGTGAAGCCGGGACAACAGCTATTACCTTTACCGCTACTACTGAAGCTAATGTTGTCGGTACTCAAACCCTTAATTTAGCATTAACGGGTACTGCTAGTGCGGCTGACTTTACTGGTACTATTCCCGCTCAAATCACTATCCCAGATGGGAGTAATACGGGGCAAGTAACCATTACAGTTAAGGATGATTTGATTGCCGAAGGTACGGAAACCGCTACTTTAACCATTAGCAACCCGTCAACAGGAATAGCATTAGGAACTACCACTAACCAAAGTGTAACGATTACTGATAATGATACNAGTCAACCTACAGCCGATGTTACCATCCCATTAACGAGTAGTAACACCGCCGAAGGTACAGTAGACAAAACCAATTTAACCTTCACATCGGCTAACTGGAATACTCCCCAAACCGTCACCATTACCGGAGTAGATGATAACGTCGTTGATGGCGATATTGCCTACAATATTGTCACCGAGGAAGCTACCAGTACCGATGCTAATTATAGTGGTTTTGATGCTTCAGATGTTGCTGTTACTAATACCGATAACGATATCAAAGGCATTACTGTTACACCCACCACAGGTTTAACAACAACAGAAGCCGGGGGGACTGCTAATTTTACAGTCGTATTAAATAGTCAACCCACAGCCGATGTTACCCTACCATTAACGAGTAGTAACACCGCCGAAGGTACAATAGACAAATCCAGTTTAACCTTCACCGCAGCTAACTGGAATACTCCCCAAACCGTCACCATTACCGGAGTAGATGATAACATAGTTGATGGCGATATTGCCTACAATATTATCACGGCTGCTGCTACGAGTACCGATGCTAATTATAGTGGTTTTGATGCTTCAAATGTGGCAGTTACTAATACCGATAACGATATCAAAGGCATTACTGTTACACCCACAACAGGTTTAACAACAACAGAAGCCGGGGGGACTGCTACATTTACAGTCGTATTAAATAGTCAACCTACAGCCGATGTTACCATTCCATTAACGAGCGACAACACCGCCGAAGGTACAGTAGATAAACCCAGTTTAACCTTCACGTCCGCTAACTGGAATACTCCCCAAACCGTCACCATTACCGGAGTAGATGATAACGTTGTTGATGGCGATATTGCCTACAACATTATCACCGAGGAAGCTACCAGTACCGATGCTAATTATGATGGTTTTGATGCTTCAGATGTTGCTGTTACTAATACGGATAACGATACCGTAGCTCCCACACCGGAACCAACAGTTACTCCCACACCGGAACCAACAGTCACTCCCGCACCGGAACCAACAGTCACTCCCACACCAGAACCAACGGTTACTCCCACACCAGAACCAACAGTTACTCCCGCACCGGANCTCGGTAGCGAAGATGACATCGCCTATGGAGGTAAAGAAGATGATTATATTATCGGTGGTGAGGATAATGACCTCATTTTGGGGAATGAAGGCAAAGATGTCCTAATGGGAAATGACGGTAATGACATCCTTTTAGGCGGTCAAAACGATGACTTCTTACAAGGAGGCGACGGTGATGATCAACTGTTTGGCGATCAAAACAATGACTCCCTCCGAGGCGGTGAAGGTAATGACAGCCTATTCGGAGATATTGGCAGCGATGTCTTAGAAGGTAATGCAGGTGATGACTTGCTCTTGGGTGGAGAAGACCAAGACACTATTTCTGGTGGTGCAGATAATGACACCCTCTATGGCGGTCAAGCCAATGACCTTGTAGATGGAAATGAGGGCAATGATATCCTATTCGGAAATTTGGGGGATGATACCCTCGATGGCGGTGAGGGTAACGATATCTTAAGCGGAGGTGATGGTAATGACTGGTTAGTTGGAGCCGGGGGTGATGACACCCTAACTGGTGGTGCAGGTAATGACCGCTTCTATCTGGCTAGTAGTTTTGGCAATGAGCTAATTACCGACTTTACGAACGGAGAGGATATTATCGCTTTAACCGGAGGTCTAACTTTTGAACAGTTAGAAATTACCTCTTTTAACGGCTCCACCCTGATTAAAATCGCCAGTAGTCAACAACAGTTGGCTGAACTGTTTGGAGTCGATAGCAGCTTAAT
>NZ_LR734874.1 GCF_900010725.2 Planktothrix serta PCC 8927
GGAACAGGGAACAGTAAGAAGTGAAAGGGTTTCAGGATTTAAAAATGTCCTAACCGTAATGCGTAGCGCTATATATAAAAAATCCTTTCGTTATTGGGTTTTATCCCAAGGATTTAGGGGCGGTCGCCCAACAAATATTTCTTGAAAATTTTATAAAACAATGAAATCAATTAAAACACTTTGTCCCTTTTGTGGTGTGGGTTGTGGTTTAGAAATTATTTCTACAGCAACGGCCGATCAAGAGATTAAACGGGATGCACAGGGAAACCCGATCTGGAAAGTTAGAGGCGATCGCCAACATCCTTCAAGTCAAGGCATGGTCTGTGTTAAAGGAGCTACTGTCACAGAATCCATTCGCCGGGATCGGCTTTTATATCCGATGATCCGAGAAAGTTTAGATCAACCTTTCCGAAAAGTGAGTTGGGATCAAGCCTTAAATTTGATAGTAGATCGGATCAATACGGTTCGCAGTGAATATGGTTCTGATGCTTTGTGTATGTACGGTTCCGGTCAGTTTGTTACCGAAGATTATTATGTGGCTCAAAAACTGATCAAAGGGTGTTTAGGAACTAATAATTTTGATGCTAATTCTCGTTTATGTATGTCCTCGGCCGTGTCGGGTTATGTTCAAAGTTTGGGTGCTGATGGCCCCCCCTGTTGTTATGAAGATTTAGAATTAACTGATTGTGCTTTTATTGTAGGCAGTAATACCGCCGAATGTCATCCGATTATATTTAATCGTTTAGCCAAATATCATAAAAAAAATCCCGACGTTAAATTAATTGTTGCTGATCCTCGATATACTCAAACTGCCCAAGTCGCCGACCTGCATTTACCCATTCGCCCCGGCACTGATATTGATTTATTTAATGGTATTGGTTATTTATTATTAAGATGGGGAGATATTGATGCGGTTTTTATTGATGAATGTACGCGCAATTTTCAACAATATGCTCAACTTTTACAATCCTATACTCCAGAAATTGTAGCCGAACGGTGTGGAATTACCCTCGAAGATTTAGAAACGGCGGCCCGCTATTGGCAACAATCTAAACGCATTTTATCCCTATGGTCAATGGGATTAAATCAGTCTTCGGAAGGGACTGCAAAAGTGCGATCGCTGATTAATCTACATTTAATGACAGGTCAAATTGGTAAACCCGGTTGTGGCCCCTTTTCCCTGACCGGACAACCGAACGCCATGGGAGGACGGGAAGCCGGAGGACTCGCCCATCTTTTACCGGGTTATCGCTCGGTGACTAACCCCCAACATCGGGCCGAAGTTGAACAGTTTTGGGGTATTCCCGAAGGTCGAATTTCTCCCCACATCGGACGCACCGTTTGGGATATGATTATCGGTTTAGAACAAGATCAAGTGCAGTTTCTCTGGATCGCCGCTACAAACCCTGCTGTGAGTATGCCAGATTTGGAACGCACCAAAGCCGCCCTGTTGAAATCTCCCTTTACCGTTTATCAAGAAGCCTACTATCCTACAGAAACCTCGGCTTACGCCCATGTCCTCCTCCCCGCTACTCAATGGAGTGAAAAAACCGGGGTGATGACCAACTCAGAACGCCGTGTTACCTATTGTCCAGGGTTTGATCAACCTTTGGGAGAAGCTCGACATGACTGGGAGATTTTTGCCGAAGTCGGGCGAAGGTTAGGGTTTAAGGAACAATTTGCTTTCCAAACCTCGGCGGATGTCTATGCTGAATTTGTCCAACTTACCCAAGGTCGTCCCTGTGATCTGTCCGGGTTAAGCCATGAGCGTTTGCAACACCAGGGGCCAACACAATGGCCCTGTCCCGCAGGAAGTACCGAGCCAGGTCGCCAACGCTTATATACTGATAATCATTTTGCTACCCCCGACGGTCGGGCGATTTTTTGCGGATATCATTCTCAAGGGTTAGCCGAACCCTGTGATCCTGATTATCCCTATGTGCTAACAACGGGTCGCCTATATGGTCACTGGCACACCCTTACCCGCACCGGGAGAACCGATAAAATTCAACAAATGCACCCCGACCCGTTTATTGAAATTCATCCCAAGGATGCAGCGAATTTGGGGGTTGAAAATGGCGATCAAGTTGAAGTGCGTTCTCGGCGGGGAAGTTGTCTATTTCCGGCTAAAGTAACCACCTTTATCGCCCCTGGAACCGTATTTGTACCGATGCACTGGGGGGCATTATGGGCTGAGGATGCAGAAGCGAATAATTTAACCCATCCCCACGCCTGTCCTGACTCCCGCCAACCGGAATTAAAAGCTTGTGCTGTTCAACTTATCAGAAAATAGGGTTTAAAGACTTAATATTATCCCTCCAGACTTCAGCCCTTGAAAGATTAAGATATTCGGCATATTCTTTAAGTTGTTGGTATTTTAGTTTATTGGTTGGCTGTATTTTAAAACTAGATCACAACATTAATTTAGATCCAATCACAGCCATGACAGAAACAGTGATTAAACAAGAACAACAACCCGTTGGGTTAGGTAGGATTTTCACCCATTGGCGAGGTGATTTAACCGGGGGAATTACCGCCGCAATTGTAGCTTTACCCTTGGCTTTAGCCTTTGCGGTCGCCAGTGGAGTTGAACCGAAAGCAGGGCTTTATACCGCCATTATCGCCGGAATTGTAGCAGCCGTGTGTGGGGGGTCACAGGTGCAAATTACAGGGCCTACAGGGGCAATGGCGGTGATTCTGATTGGAATTGTCAGTAAATATGGGATTGAGAAAGTTTGGATTGCCGGAGTAATGGCCGGAGTCATTCAAATCGCTTTGGGAGTGACTAAATTAGGTCAAGTCGTTAAATTTATTCCCCATCCAGTCACCACTGGCTTTACGAATGGGATTGCGGTGATTATTTTTTGTAGCCAACTGAATAATTTTTTCGGCTTAGATTTACCTCGAAGTGAACACTTCCTACCCGGACTATTGGATACTTTCAGCCATTTAGAAAATATTAATTGGGAAACGGTCGCCATCGCCAGTGTTGTGATTGTCACCAAACTATTTTGGGCAAAAATCACCCGTCTGATTCCAGGTTCTTTGGTGGGATTAGTCTTAGCAACCGGATTAACGGCCTATTTTCACCTGAATATTCACACAATTGGCGAAATTCCCCAATCTCTCCCCCTTCCTCATGGTATTCCCCATTGGCAAGATTGGGGCTTACTCAGAGAATTGATTAATCCCGCCTTAGCATTAGCAGCGTTAGGGAGTATTGAATCGTTACTGTCGGCGGTCGTCGCTGATGGTATGACCGTTAGCGATAAACACAATAGCAACCGAGAACTGATTGGTCAAGGATTGGCTAATATTGTTGTTCCCTTCTTTGGGGGAATTCCAGCGACTGGAGCCATCGCCCGCACTGCGGTTAACGTGCGCTCTGGGGGTAAGACCCGGCTTTCGGGTGTAATTCATGGTGTTGCTCTGGCTCTGATTGTGGTGGTATTCGCGCCTCTAGCGGCTCAAATTCCCCTAGCCGCCTTAGCTGGAATTTTGATGGTGACGAGTATTAGGATGATTGAGTGGGAAACCATTGGCTTACTGTTGAGATCAGATTACGCTGATTTTGGGGTGATGCTCCTGACTTTGTTAATCACGATTGTCTTTGATTTAATTCTGGCTGTGGAAGTGGGTTTGATTGCTGCGAGTATTTTATTTATTAAGCGGATGAGCGAGCTTGAAATGGCTAAAGTTCCTGAAGCAGAAGCTTTTCCTCCGGGAATTCCACTAGAATTAACTCAAGAAATTGCGGTTTATCGAGTTGATGGCCCTCTATTTTTTGGGGCTGCGGAACGATTTGCGACGTTCTTACGAGAAGAACCTCAAGTCAAGTATTTAATTTTACGATTGCGGTTTGTTCCTAATATTGATACAACCGCATTAGTGGCTCTCGAAGACATCTATCAAGACTTAAAACGTCGAGGTTGTCGTTTGATTTTAAGTGGTCTACAACCTCAAGTTCAGCAGCGTTTAGAACGGAGTGGTCTTTTGGATAAAATTGGTCAAAATAATTGTTTTGAAACGACTGATGCAGCCATTCGCTCTTTACAAGAACCTGTTCAAGAAAAAGTGTTGGAATTTCAAACATGAAAAATGATTTTAAGGGGATTCAAAAATGTTCCTGTCAGGGGAATTGCTCTCATCTGTTGAGTCGTCGTGGGTTTATGCGATCGCTCTTAACAACTGTTGTTTCTATTCCTCTGTTGGAATTTGCTCAACCTGCTTTATCTGCAAATCATCACGCCAAAGCTTTAGTTTTAAGTTGTATTGATTTTCGGTTTATGACCGCAGAACAGCAATTTTTGGCTAATATTTTGCCCCAACAATATGATTGGACGGCTCTGGCGGGTGCTTCCTTAGCCCTGTCTGGCTTTCCCCATGAAGCCGAATCAACGGCTTTTTTAGATCAATTAGATTTATCCTATAAACTCCATTCTATTGAAAAAGTGATCATTTTAGATCATGAAGATTGTGGAGCTTATGCGAGTTTAATTGACCCTAACCTCCATCAAAATCCAGAACGGGAATATCAAGTGCATAGCGATTATTTAAACCAAGCTTATAGAATGATTGATCATCGTTATCCTAATCTGGATGTAGAGCTTTATTTTGTTACCCTAGAGTCGGAATTTCAACTCGTGACTTAGAGATTAGGGAGTTGCGATCACCGTATCTGTACTGCGATTATATTGATGATCATCCCACTCCGTTAACGCACCCTACAAGATCGGCGATCGCACTAATAAACTTCATCATGAGTACCGAGATCAAGTAAAATAATTACTTCTTCTGTGTTATTTTGGCGTTAAAACTAATTCTCTCATTCATTTTCTGTTAAAGTTGCTTGTAATTCTGAAATGATATTTTCTACAGATTGAGGTTTTAATTCTCCACGATGAAAAGAGGTGATCGCTTCTTTTGCATCTTGAGCAATTTCTTCTCTGCGAGTTTCGATCATTTGATTTTTAATGATTTCTAATAACATTTCTCTTTGTTCAAGGGGAAGTTGATTAACTGTTAAAATTGCTTCTTCTAATGTGATCATGATCTTAATAGGATTATGTTCAATATAATTATATCGCCAAACGAGAGCGATCGCACTAGAGTCGGAATTTCAACTCGTGACTCCGAAAACTGTTTTGCCAACATTGAGTTAAATTAATTTAAGTTAGGGGATAGGAGCAAGACTAATATTGCTCCTATTATTAATCACTAAATTAACGACCTCTCGGTAACGTTAACCCTTCCGCAGCCGCCCGATATTCTTCAACACCCTCATTAAAATCAATCGGTAAAACAGCTACCACATTTTCATGGGGACGGGGAATAATCACCCAAGTTTCTAACGCCGCACCATAAGCTTTTTCGACTGCGGCAATTCCGGCATCCATCGCAGTTTTAACTTCGGAAACATCTCCCCGAATCATAATGGTAAATCGGGCACTTCCCGCCCGAATATAGCCCACCAAAGTTACCCGACCCGCTTTAACCATCGCATCTGCTGCGGCTAAAACACCTGGAAATCCTTTCGTTTCTAAAGCTCCAACGGCTTGCTGTGACATTTAATTTCTCCTGAATTAATTAGACTCTAAAGGTGTTGCGATTGAATAGTTTTCGCCAAATTAGAAATTATCTTAAGTGCGGAAACGTTCACTCAGTTCTGTGTAGCCAATTGACATAACATCTACAATGTTCTCAGGGGGGTTAGGAACGACGTAGTAAGTAATTAGTGAACAGCCAAACGTCTTTTCTGCCGCTTCAACACCAGCTTGGACAGCAGGAACCACCTCCGATGTTGGGCCACGAACTGCGACGATAAACTCCCCCCGTTCTGCTAAATCATAGTAAACAAGGGTAACTCGCGCAGCTTTGACCATCGCATCTGCTGCGGCTAAAACCCCTGGAAAACCCAGGGTTTGTATGACACCAACTGCCTCTGGCATTGAAGTCTCCTAGTAAGAACGGAACGCATCAAAACCATTGTACGACCGAATGGTACTGTTACTGTCAAGATAGGTTTGCTGTTATTAGCTATCCGGGGCTTTTGAGCGTAAAATGGACATTATGGAGTAATGATCAATTGAATATGACTCAAGCTCAAGATAGACGGCAATATTAAAAACCATTCATAACTCTTTAATACCCCCTTTATTCCTTAGTGTCTTCGTGTCTTTGTGGTTCCTTAACTAATAGAAAACTGTCTTAATTCCCCAGGAATAACCGCCCCTTTTTCGGTAATAATAGCGGTAATTAATTCGGCGGGAGTGACATCAAAAGCGGGGTTAAAAAAATCTACGCCTTCGGGACAAATTCGCGTTGAACCCACTTGATAAACTTCCCTTGCATCTCGTTCTTCAATGGGAATTTCATCTCCGGTTGCTAATTTAAAATCAACCGTTGATAGGGGTGCAGCCACAAAGAAAGGAACGTTATGGAATTTGGCAACAATTGCTAAACTATAGGTTCCAATTTTATTCGCAGCATCTCCATTCGCAGTAATTCGATCTGCTCCCACAACTACCGCATGAATTAACCCTTGTTTCATACAATAGGCAGCCATATTATCGGAAATTAATGTCACCGGAATATGATCTTGTACACATTCCCAAGTTGTTAATTTTGCCCCTTGTAAACGGGGGCGGGTTTCATCCGCATACACTCGATTTAAGCGTCCAGAATTCCAAGCCGAACGAATCACTCCTAAAGCGGTTCCATAGCCTCCTGTTGCTAAAGCACCTGCATTACAATGGGTGAGAATTGTTAGTTTTTCGGGTGTTTTCGGTAATACCGTTAACCCAGCTTCTCCAATAGCAAAACAGGTTTGAATATCCTCTTCTTTAATCGCATTTGCTTTTTGCAATAAAGCGGTTTTAATCTCGTCAATTGTGCCGGGGGTTTCTGTTGCAGTTTTTAACATTTGATCAATTGCCCAAAATAAATTAACCGCCGTTGGACGAGTGGCTCTTAATACTTGGGCAATTTCTTCTAATTGATTAAAAAATACTTGACGGTCTGAAGTTTTAATCTCCTTTGCGCCTAAACATAACCCATAAGCAGCCGCAATGCCAATGGCAGGGGCACCCCGAACAATCATCGTTTTAATGGCTGTTGCCATTTGTTGATAGGTTGTAACTTCTATTCGGGTATATTCATCGGGAAGACGGGTTTGGTCGATGAGGGAAGCGCGATCGCTTTCCCAAATAATCGGATAAACTTGAGTTAGATTTGAGGTCATTTTGACAGTTAAAGTTAAACGTAGAATATTGTTAGCAGTTATTTAATTATAAACCTAGATTGAACTTTAAGCACTAAAGAATTAAAAGCTAATTTGTTGTTTGCAATAGCTGTGATGCGGTCAAAGGTGACTGTTGGTTATATTCTGATAATAAAGTAGAACCTATTACCTCATCCCCTGTAAATAGAGCTTGTTCATAAAGTCCTGTCACCAGATTAAACACGGTAATTTGTTGTTGTATTGGGTCAATAATCCAATATTCAGGAATACCTCGTGCTTGATATTGCGATCGCTTATAACGATAATCTCGCTGTTCATTTTCCTCGCCTGGACTCACCACTTCCACCACCATCTGAGGCGGTGACATATCTATTGTAATCAAAGAACGACTAGCTCCCTCCATTTCCTGTGCTAAGACTTCTGTTAATATTATTAAATCAGGAACACGCACAGTCGTTCGACTTCCCATAACCGCAAGTTCTGTCTTCATTGTTAATCGAGAAAATGGGATGCCTAATTGGATAAAATAGGCAAACAAAAAACAAGCAATACGTCGATTAATTTCGCTTTCAGTAGGCATTAATAGCAGTCTCCCATCCTCTAGCTCATAACAAGCATCGGTATTATCATCATAACTGAGAAACTCCTCCAAGGACATGATTTTATCAGAAGTTTCGATGCCTATATTTAGTGCATGGGTCATAGTTGCTTGTCCTCCAATCAATCTATATGATGATACTGATAAATTATAGTTAAAATCAAGAAAGTGCTTAGACCTAAATACTGACATTATAACATTTAACTAGGTTAAATTAAGTTTAAGTTTTAATCTCGTCCAAATCGCTGCAATTTTATAACGCAAATATTTAAACGCGGCTTTATATAATCGTTTAAAATCATAATCAAATAAAATCGCCATCATATCTTCTAAAGATAAATCTTTGAGATAGGATACCCCCTTATCAATAGACTGATCACTATATTTTAAATATTTACTTAATCCCATTTGTTCCGACCAATTCCAAGTTCGGGTATATGTTTGTCGAATTTCCTGACGATATCCGGCAAAATCTGTTATTTTTCCCGTAAGATAATCTTGAATATATTGACAAGCAATATTAGCATTTTGCATTCCATGACGAATACCCTCTCCTCCTAACATATTCACCATTGAAACTGCATCTCCAATAGCAATAATATTATCCTGATAATAAAGATCTTCTAACCCACTACAATATTTTAACATTCCCCCATGATGGTTAATCATTTTATAGGAAATTCCCCCTAAATAATCTGTTAACAATAACTCCACATAGAAACGTAAAGTTTGAGTTTTATCAACCCATTCATGGGAACAATTTAATTGAGCAGAGCCCACTTTTAAGCGATTATTTCCCATCGGAAAAATCCAAGAATAACCCCTCGGCATCCAGCGATGACCTAAAAAGAAAATTAAATCCTGAGAATACTGTTGATAATCAGTTTCTGAAAGTTCAATTAAATATTCTATTCCCGTCCCGGTTAAATAATTCGGTTGCAGTTGTTTTTTATTATACATAACTGCCCTAGCTGGGCCTGTCGCATCCACTAATATTTGCGTTTCAACTTGAATGATTTCTCCCGTAGACCGTTGCTTTAATTCAACAATCGTATTTTGATGATTTTTAACATACTGAAGATAACGATATCCCATCCAAACTTCGCCCCCCTGATTTTTAACTTCTGTGGCTAAAAATTCGCGTAATTTAGCAAAATCAAAAACAGCCCCCAAAGGAGTTGGAGACTGCCATTTTTGCTGAACATTCGTAGTAACAATGACTAAATTTTGCCAATAACTGCCGATCACGGTTTCTGGTAAATCGAATTTTTCCAAGGTTTCTAAAGGCGTAGCGGCACTGGAAAAATCATTTTTATAAAAAGTTTCATGTTGTTCAACTAATAACACCTGCTGACCCGCTTGGGTGAGTTTTCTTGCACATTGACCTCCGGCTGGCCCCGCACCAATAACCACAACATCGAAACGTTTCATCGGAATAAAATCTCAATTTTAAACAGCTATTCTAGTTTAACAAATTAGTGTTAATTTTAACCGAGGGTTTGGGGTAGATGCACAGAGGTTGATGTGCTGTGAGCTTCAATTTTTGGGACTGACTTGCGCTTTCTTTTGAGGGGTTTCTAATAGATTTACACCGGATGAAGATGGCAAGATCATAGCATTGAAAGCCGGAACTTGACAGGTGGTAATATTAGCTTTGGGTAAGCAAGCAATAGGTTGAGTCGCCAGGGAAGAAATGACAACAAATTCGCCCTCTAAAACAAAATCATCGGCATTTAAAACGACCCCTAAAATTTCCTGAGTAGATTTGATTTTAATCACGGCATCATCCGACCGTCCATCCTGATCAAAATCCATCAATTCTGTATAGTCTAAATCATCTTCACTGATACCATCTGTTAAGCCAATTTTATCTCCATCATTAAACCAATCAAAATGAGAAATCACGGAAACATCAGATATATTATGGGTTGCATCTTGAGTTTTTAGAATAAATATATCGGTATTACCGTTACTACTCGGTGTTTGTGCGTTTCCCGTCATTGGCATAAATAAACTAATCACAATGGGAAAAATTGTGGCAATTAAAAAGGTGCGAACTCGGTTGGAAATCATACATTTTCCTAATGCTTTGATTTCACTCTACGCAAGGGTTTAATTGATTTCTGGCGGGTGAGTGCTACTATTCAAAGTTCTACAGGGTTGATGAGGTTTTCTGAGGGTCTAGGAAAAGAGATAACCCTGATTTTGCTTGAGTTTATTCGGGTTTCAGGTGCGTTATCTGTTTATAGCGGAGTAGACAGTTGGGAAATTGGAAAGTTTGGCTTTACATTTCTATAGGTTTGTCAACAAACTATTTAAGAATAGTATAGTAGGATGGGCTACGCCCAT
This sequence comes from Planktothrix serta PCC 8927, assembly GCF_900010725.2. Classification (NCBI taxonomy): domain Bacteria; kingdom Bacillati; phylum Cyanobacteriota; class Cyanophyceae; order Oscillatoriales; family Microcoleaceae; genus Planktothrix; species Planktothrix serta. Next base: position 10,188 of record NZ_LR734874.1, read on the forward strand.
CAATCCACTATCTACAAGGTTAAAACTTAACTGAATAGTCTAACGGTTCTAATTGTGAGAGCAATTTTCAAGATAGATCTAATAGATCAGGGGTTGAGTTGTGAAAAAGATCATGGTATAATTGCTTCTGATAGAATGAATTATGATTTAAAGACAAGACCTTCGGGGTATTCATAAAATCCCTTAGCGATTTTCCCTAACGGCGTTATAATTCTTAACTGATTAAACTTTGAAAATTGACTCTATAGTATCTCATGAACCTAGCCTATATTTTGAAGGACTCGAATTACAAGCTATCACAGTTTAACTCTACAGAAATTGAACAACTAGAACAGTCAATTATCCTCAAGTCCACTAAAAGTGGTGAAACTCCCTACACGGTTTGTTTGGTTCGCAAAAAGGAAATTAAACTTACACCAGAAGAAGCAATTCGGCAATTATATTTACGAGTGTTAACGGGACGCTTTCACTATCCAATTGATCGTATTCAAGTAGAATATGGGGTGAATTTTGGGCGGGAAGTAAAACGGGCTGATATTGTGATCATGGATAAAGATCGCCGGGATGCTATTTATATTCTGGTCGAACTAAAAAAACCTAAATTGAAGGATGGTAAAGAACAGTTACGCTCCTATTGTAATGCTACGGGTGCACCGATCGGTATTTGGACAAATGGCGATCAAATTACCCGCTATCAACGCAAAGATCCTAATTTCTTTGAATTAATTCCTGAAATTCCGACGGCAAATCAAACCTTAGCGGATGTTTTGCAAAAGAGTTTCACTTTAGATGATCTGAAAAAATTGAGTCAAGAGGAAAAACAGCGATCGCTTAAAGAAGTAATTGCAGAAATGGAAGATGAGGTATTAGCTAATGCTGGAGTAGATGTATTTGAAGAAGTATTTAAACTAATTTTTACAAAACTTTATGATGAATGGATGTCTGGGCGTAAGGGACAGAGTGGAAAACGACAATTACAGTTTTTTAATTCTGGGCAAAAGGCTTCAAACTGAAAAACTAAGTGCAGGAAGTGTCCAAGCAGAACTATACCCAAAAGATATTGATAACTTTGTTATTCCTTTTATTTCAGGAGATAAGCAGCAGCAAATTATAGATAAATACGTTATGTCTCTTGAACAAAAACAAAAATCCAAACAACTCCTAGAAATTGCTAAAATAGGAGTAGAACAAGCAATTGAAACCGATGAAGAGACAGCGACTATTTGGATCAATCAACAACTTGAAAAGTTAGGAATCAATCTAAAAACTACCACTTAAACCATCTTGGAGTAGCAATGAAAGCAGTTAAAGTCATGGCAATGATTAATGATCAAGGACAACTAACCTTGGATCATCCTCTCATAACCGATAAAAATAGCCGTGTAGAAGTCATTGTTCTAATTCCAGAACAGACAGATCTAAATGATAAATATCAAGCAGAAGTCTTAGCAGATTTTCGGCAAGCTTGGCAGGAAGCAATGACTGGACAAACTATTCCAGTTGCTCAACTTTGGGAAGGAATTGAAGATGTCTAAGCAGCCTTTAATTCAAGTTGAAGTTTCGTCAACATTCAAACGAAATATACGCACTCTTGCTAAGAAATATCGCAGTATTCGGAATGATATACAACCCATCATCGAACAACTTGAGCGCGGAGAGTTACTAGGAGATCAAATACCGGAAATTGGTTATACAGTCTTCAAGCTAAGAGTCCGAAATAGCGACATTCAAAAAGGTAAAAGTGGTGGCTACCGTCTAATTTACTATATCAAAACAGCAACGGCAATTATTTTACTGACGATTTACGCCAAATCTGAACAAGTCGATATTGCCACAGATGATATTCGGAGCATCATTAGAGAATTTGAACAACAGGCGACAGACAGTAAAGAGGATGTCTAAACAACTCCTATAAATTGCTAAAATAGGAGTAAAATGAACGATCAAAAAAGACAGCGACTATTGGGATCAATCAGCAACTTAAACGATTAGGAGTCAACCTGCCATGATTGCTCAAACTGAGACAAAAAACTACACCCCTGAAGAATATTTAGAACTTGAAATTGCCTCCGAAACCCGCAACGAATACCGCAATGGAGAAATTATTCCGATGACTGGTGGAACACCCGACCATAACGAAATTGCAGGAAACCTTCACACTTTGCTTAAACTGGCCTTAAGAGGTCAATCTTATCGCATTTTTATCACAGATCAACGCCTTTGGATTCCAGAGGTTAGCCTCTATACCTATCCTGATGTAATGGTACTTCAAAAGCCGATAGAACTGCAAATCGGACGCAAAGACACGGTATTAAATCCTGGCTTTATTGCGGAAGTTCTATCTAAATCGACCCAAAACTATGATCGTAGTGAAAAATTTGCTTCCTATCGCACCATTCCCACTTTCCAAGAATATCTGTTAATCGATCAATATCGAATTCATGTCGAACACTATGTTAAAACTGATGTCAATCAATGGATTTTTTCAGAATATGATGATCCCAATGTTACCCTATCCTTTAGTAACTTTGAAACGCAAATTTTAATCGCCGATCTCTATGAAAATATCGACTTCAATAACCAATAATAAAACTTGAAATGTTAGAAATTAATCTAAAACAGTAATAATAAAATCATGAAAAATAGAGAATTTTACGTTGTTATTAAACGAGATGAAGATGGAATTTATATTGGTGAAGTTCCACAACTAAAGGCTTGCTATAGCCAAGGAGAAACCATTGATGAACTCATCCAAAATATCCGTGAAGTGATTGAAATGTGTCTTGAAGAATTAGAAGAAGAGTCAATTACCGAGTTTATTGGCGTACTGCCCTAAATTGTTAAAATCAGAGTATAAACAATGTAACCTAATCTATTTGTAGGGTGGTTAAGTGTTAAGTCAAGCACCCCACAAATTTTCCTAAAACTTAAACCGCAACTTTTTGACCGAGTTTTTCAGAAGCGGCAATTACTTCTTGTCTTGCCCAACGATCTGCTTCTATAATATCTTCTAAAGTCGGTTCTTGACGGTTATCAATGCGATGGCGATCGCAAGTTGATTCAATCACACGGGGAATATCTAAAAACTCAATTTTTTCTTCTAAAAATAAAGCAACCGCTTGTTCATTTGCTGCATTTAAAACCGCAGGCATCGATCCCCCAGCCCTGCCCGCAGCATAAGCTAAAGACATACAAGGATATTTTTGATCATCCGGCGCTTTAAACGTTAAACTTCCGGCTTTCACCAGATCTAAACGTTCCCAATTTGTATAAATTCGTTCCGGCCAAGACATGGCATATAATATCGGTAAACGCATATCCGGCCAACCCAATTGCGCTAAAACAGACGTATCTTGTAACTCAATTAATGAATGAATAATACTTTGAGGATGAATCACAATTTCAATATCATTATAATCCAATCCAAACAAGAAATGAGCTTCAATGACTTCTAACCCTTTATTCATCATGGTTGCTGAATCAACGGTGATTTTTTTCCCCATTGACCAGTTAGGATGGGTAATCGCATCCGCTACTTTCACTTCTTTTAATTTCTCAACAGGCCAATCTCGAAAAGCACCCCCAGAAGCGGTTAAAATAATTTTTCTTAATCCCCCTTTTGGTACTCCTTGTAAACATTGAAAAATCGCTGAATGTTCCGAGTCCGCAGGTAATAATTTAACCCCATGTTTTTCGATTAAAGGATTGACAACGGGCCCCCCAGCAATTAAAGTTTCTTTATTAGCGAGGGCGATATCTTTTCCGGCTTCAATGGCGGCAATAGTCGGTAATAAACCCGCACAACCGACAATTCCGGTGACAACGGCTTCTGAGTCTCCATAGCGGGCGACTTCGATAATTCCCTCGTCTCCGGCTAACAAGATCGGTTGGGGGTTGACATCGGCGATGAGAGCTTTTAAGTCGGGTAATTGGTCGGGATCACAAATCGCAACAATTTGAGGGCGAAAGGCTCGAATTTGTTGGGCTAACAGGGTGATATTGCGTCCGGCGGCGAGTCCGACAATCCGAAACTGTTCGGGAGATTCTGCTACAATGTCTAAGGTTTGAGTCCCGATGGAACCTGTCGAACCCAAAAGTGTAATTGCTTTCATCTTTATTTTAAGAATTATTTGATATAACCATAGTACGATGGTTGATCCCCATTACTGAATTCCTCTTAAAATTGCGCTAGGATTGTTGAGAACAACACAGAATAATATTCCCTATTCTACTGTTCAGAAGATTCACACTCAGGTAGACTAAATTTCGGTGTGAATCATGAACAAAATGCAAACCTACCCAGACCATCCCGAACCTTCGCCAGCAAAAGAGACTAATGGCTTATTTTCTCTTTCAATCTGGAAAATCATGGGAATAGGAACAATTATTCTATTTTTGTATAGCAGTCTGCGTCATTTTTTATTTCAATCGACGGCTTATGATCTAGGAATTTATGATCAAATTATATACTTAATTAGTCAAGGAAGTCAACCCCTTTCTTCCTTTTTAGGGTTTCATTTTTTAGGAGATCATGGGGCGATCGCCATTTATCCTTTAGCCTTATTATACAAGATTTATCCTAGTGTTTATTGGTTGTTTTTAGTTCAAGCAATTTGTTTGGGTTCCGCCTCTGGATTCACTTGGAAATTAGCGCGTTTAGCCGGATTAAATCAACGGTTAGCATTAGCGGTTGCGATCGCCTATTTACTCTATCCTGAAATTTTTAATATTAATTTATTTGATTTTCACCCCGATGTTTTAGCAGTCCCGGCAATTTTTGGAGCTATTTTAGCCGCAAAACAGAAAAAAATCCTCTGGTTTATTGTAGCAATTCTTTGGATATTAGCCTGTAAAGCCGTTTTAGGATTAACGGTAATTGCGATTGGATTTTGGTTAATCTTTTTTGAACAAAGGCGTTTTTTAGGAATGATAGCGATCGCATTAGGAATCACTGGGTTTTTACTGGTGACTCAAATTATGATTCCGTTTTATAGTGGTCAAGAAGCCGCCGGAGTCTCTCGATATGACTATTTAGGGAATTCAGTTTTAGAGGTTATTTTTAATACTTTTCTCAAACCTCAATTGATTTTAGGAAAATTATTTTCAATCACTACTTGGGTTTATCTCTTAGAGTTTAGTGTAGCTGTCCTTTGGTGGTTAAATCCTCAAAAATTTATCGCTTTAATTCCGGCTATTCCAACTTTATTACTCAATATATTATCCGTTGACCCCATGCAACGCAGTTTAATCTATCAATATTCCCTTCCAGCGTTACCGTTTTTATTCTTAGTAATGATTAGAACTTTAGCAGCAGAAAAGCCGGGACTCGCCAATAGTTTATGGGATTTAGGGAATAAATTTCAGAAGCATACCTTCTCTAACTTCTCCCATCTGTTCACCATTCCCAATGCAAAACTCCCGCAATGGATTGTACTTTGGTCAAGTTTAATCTTCTTATTATGGGGAGATCATACCCAAGTTTTAGGCTATTTTACTCGCATTGATAATTGGTCAGCAACCCGAAATGCAGTAGCAGAAATTCAAACTCAAGGAGGAGTTTTAACCGATAACCGACTTGCACCCCATTTCACCCATCGAGAAACCATTAAATTACTTAATCAAGTGTCACCAGATTTTGATTTAAAAGAATTTGATTATGTAATTTTAAATTTACGTCATCCTTGGCCGGATACGAAAGATTTAGGGGAAAAATATGTAACTCAATTGAAAGCAAAATCCAATTTTAAATTATCCTATCAAAAAGATGATGTGTTAGTATTTAAACGGATTTAATTTGATTTTAAGGGGATTGAATTACAAGTTTAGTAATATCAATAATGATATCTAATCGACATTCATCAACTAATATTTTGAGATTTTCTGCCAGTTCCACTTGAGAATCAGGGATTTGTTGAATTAACTGATTTATCCTGTTACCATCTCCACTCAACGCCATCTGATGCAATTGTTCAACCCATGCTAGGGGCATTTCTTTAAAGGTTTCTGGCGTTAAGGATTGACCTAGGTTTACAGATGAGGAACTCTGAGAATTTTCGTTTTCATAAATATACTGAATTCCCAAATATTGAGCGATTTTACCAAACAATTCAGCCTCTTTAAAAGGCTTTCTCATAATATCATCACATCCGGCTTCAAAAATAATATGTTCTTTATCCTGTAACGTACTAGCGGTTAAGGCAATAATTACCGTATTTTTTCCCTGGGGTCTGGCTTTAATTTGCCGAGTTGCTGTATATCCATCCATCACAGGCATTCGCATATCCATCCAAATTAAATCCGGTTGATATTGTTCCCAAACTTGAATCGCTTCTAACCCATTTTCGGCTTCAAAAACTTCAAATCCTATGGAATTTAATAACTGTCTAACTAATAATCGATTTTCTAATATTTCATCGACGACTAATATTTTATAGGCGGGTTGATTCGGTAATAAACCGATAACTTTTCCCCAAGTTTGCTGTTGTAAAGTTTCAGAATATTCTCCTGGAGTTGTCAATATTGTAAATTGAAACAAACTTCCTTGTCCTAATCTACTATTAACGGTAATATTTCCTCCTAAGATCTGCACAATCTTTTGACTAATAGCTAACCCTAAACCACTACCCTGTTGAGATTTTTTCCCAGATTCAGTTTGTACGAATACGTTAAATAAATCCTTGATTTCCTCTGGTTTTATTCCCATCCCTGTATCTTCTACTTCAAAACTGAGATACAGTTTAGAGTTAGGAGTTTCAACGGTTTGATCTTCGAGAAAAGGTGAGGTTTTTACCCGTAAAATAACCCGACCTGTTTCTGTAAATTTAATAGCATTTTCTAATAAATTAATTAACACCTGACGTAATCTTTTTTCATCGCTAATAATATAGGGGGGAACCTGATTACTATACTGAATAATGAATTGAAGTCCCTTAGAAGTGGCTCTAATTTTTAACATCGCTTCTAAGCCATCCAAAAATTGATAAAAATCAAAGTTTTGTTGATTTAATATAAGTTTTCCTGCTTCTATTTTAGATAAATCTAAAATATCATTAATCAGTTCTAATAAATGTTCACCACTACGATTAATAATTTTTAACTCTTGAGAAGCTTCGGAAAAAATAGGGTTGCGTGAAAGCAATTGACTAAACCCTAAAATAGCGTTTAATGGCGTTCTTAACTCATGACTCATATTCGCTAAAAAGGCACTTTTAGCATGATTAGCCACATCAGCAGCTTGTTTTGCTTCTTCTAATTCATGGGTTCGTTCAGCAACTTTTTGTTCTAAACTTTTAGAATATTCTTCTAATTTTTTATAAGATTCCTTTAACTGAATCCGCATTTGATTAAAGGCTTGCGCTAAAGTTCTTAATTCATAAATGGGTTTGCACTCCACTGGTGTTCCCCAATTTCCTTGAGATAATTCATCCGCCGCTTGACTGAGTTCAAAAATAGGTTTAGTCACCCAACGACTGGTCATGATTCCCAAAATAGTAGCCAAGCCTAAAGCACCTAAACATAATAAAATAGTCGTGCGATTATTTTCCTGAATCTGTTCCATAAAATCCGATTCAGGAATTACCACCACCACGAACCAATTTAGATCATAATTATCTTTATAGGGAAGCACTTGCACAAAATATTTTTGTCCATCCCAGTTGAATTCTAATTGCTGTAACTTCTGAATTTTGTTAAATTCATCAAAAGTTTGTAGTAATTTTCTAACCGTTAATTGAGTTAACTTATTAGAACTTTCAAGGGATTTTAACGGTTTTCTAAATTGATTTTCTCCCAATTCAATATAGGGTTTCTCTCCTGTTGAAGTCGCCACTAATTGTCCTGACGCATCTACAATAAAAGCCTGAGTAGCAGGACTAATCTTAATATTCTGTAAAAAATCACTGATTAATTCTAATAGTAAATCAACGGCTATAAATCCTTGAAGATTTCTATTTTCATCATAAATATTTGTGATTAAAGTAATTCCAACATCCCCTCTGGAAAAAGTATAAATATCACTCCATTCTGTTTGATAAGCTCTCATAGCTTTTTGATACCAAGGTCGAACTTTAGCATCATAAAGATCAGTTCCAATGCGTTCAGTTCGATTCCCATTTTTATCTAATTTATAAATTGCTCGTTTGGGAAAGTCTTCAGTAATCAAGGTAAGAAACCCTTGAGAAGGACTGTGATGAACTAATATAATTCCTCCTTGAGGATTGGCAAAATAAATCCCTTGAACTGACTTCACTAATTGAATTTGTTTAAAAAATCGTCGCTCTAAATCTTCAGGGTTGTTTAAATCTAAAAGCCCCATTTCAATCGCTTCTACATTAATTTGATTTAAAAAATAAGGTCTAACTAAATAGTTATCTAAACGTTCTTTAATCCGATTAGCAATTTCTTGTTGTAATTGCGCGACTAAATCATTAATTGCTTGCTGACCATTCCGATAGGATAAGTACCCCGTTAATCCTACAGCAACAAGGATTTGAACCAGAAACGGAATAATCAAAACTGTTCGCAACCGGACTTTCCCTGATAGATGCCTAATAACAGAATTAAAACAGTTCATAGTTAGCCCTCATCGGGGATTCCCTTGATAGTATTATATCATTGATAGGGAATCTCAATCAAGAATTCTGTCCCGTTTCCAGGTTGACTTTTAAACTCAAGTTTCCCGCCATGACTTTTAACAATCACTTGATAACAAATAGCCAGTCCCATCCCTGTCCCTTGACCAACGGGTTTTGTTGTAAAGAAGGGATCAAAAATTCGAGATTGGATTTCGGTAGGAATTCCTAATCCATTATCCTGAATCACAATTTGGATAAAATCTGGATGATGATAGGCTGTTTTAATCGTAATTTCTCCAGCTTTTGCTTGATCTTTAACCGCATCAATTGCATTATTTAAGATATGGAAAAAAACTTGATTCATTTGACCTGCAAAACAATTAATTTTGGGCAATTCTTGATAATCTTTATTGACTTTAATTTGATTCATGCGATGTTCTAATAAGCTGAGGCTGTTTTCTAAACCTTCTGTTAAATCAACAAATTTCCATTCCGATTCATTCAAATGAGCAAAGTCTTTTAAATTATTAACAATTGAGCGAATTCGCACACTTCCCTGTTCCATAGAATCGATTAAGTTAGGAAAGTCTTCTTGAATAAAATCTAATTCTATTTCTTCACTAATTTGGCTAACAAACTCTGCAATTTCAGGACTAAATTCTCGACATTGATTTAAAGCATTCACCAAATTATCAACATAGCCTCTGGCATGGGAAATATTAGCATAGATAAAGTTATTGGGGTTATTAATTTCATGGGCAATACCTGCCACCATTTGACCTAAACTGGATAGCTTTTCACTTTGAATCAGTTGCATCTGGGCATTTTTGAGTTCTTCTAATGTAGTTTGTAATTGTTGGGTTTGCAGTTGATATTGCCAAGCAGTTTCTTGAACTTGGGTATAAAGTTGTGCTTGTTTAATAGCAATTGCTAATTGATTCGCAAGTTGTTGTAATCCTTCAATTTCCCAGGATTTCCAATAGCGAGGATGACTACATTCATGAGCAATTAATAATCCCCAAAGTTGATTGTCCCTATCCGGTTGATTTTGCTCCGTTTCTGCTCCCATCAGAATCGGGACAATTAAATTAGCTTGAACTTCTAAAGTCTCTAAAAAATTCCGATGACAGGGATCTAAATCTGATGTCTGAATATCATTAATCGCCCGAGTTCGACCATTTTTATAAAGTTGTCCATGTTGTTCAGGAAAACAATTATCCGAGATTTTATCCCCAAAAATTGACGGCCAAGGCACTCGATAATCCTCAACTTTTATTTCTCCTTGCCAACCGTCTATAAACTGATAAATCACCACTCGATCTGTATTCAAAACCTGTCGAACTCCTTGAACAGCCGTTTTTAAAATTGTATTTAATTCTAAACTACTACGAATTTGATTAATCACTAATCGTAATAAAGCTTCTTGTTCGGCTTTACAACGCAGTTCTTGATAGAGTTGGGCATGATGAATAGCGATCGCTAAGGGGGATGCAACACCCTCTAAAAGTTGAATTTCCCAGTCTTGCCATTCCCGTTCTCGATCGCATTGATGTAGTCCAATAATCCCTTTAACTTCCCCTTGATAGCGAACCGCAATCGCTAACATCGATTGAATATCTAATTGATTAATTAAAGTTTTTGTGATTTGCCCAAACCCTGGAAATTCTTTAAATTTTGTCACCGCTAACGGTTGAATTTGAGATAATAACATCTGTAAATGAGGGTTATCATCTACACTGAATTTAATTCCCTTTTGGCTAAAATACTCTCCAGCTTTATATTCACTCTGGGTGATAAATTCCTGCTCAGAATGGGATTCTTTGACTAAAACACTGACTCGACTACACTGAAGAATTTGACCCAATTGTTGACAAGCAGAACTTAAAACTTGATCCAAATCTAAGGTACTAATGATTTCTTTATTAATCTGATTAAGCAGATCACAAAAGTGGATCTGATGTTGTTCTACAGATGCTTCTGATAAGCCAGGTTTTCCAGATTCAGAATCGCTAAAAATAGAGTTATGCGGCCAGGAACACAAAGCAGTATCTAAATCAACTATAGACATAAAAATTTACCCCATAAAAATTAAAAATTGATCACCTTTATCGGTCGTGCTACCCTTTAAAAATTTGATGTTTCGTAGTTTGAGATCAAGAAAAAATGTTAGGTTAAGAGGGGCTAGATCCTCCCTAGTCACTCATCCTGACCCGGAATTTCAGACTTGTCCTCTCAGGAGACAGATAGGGTTTGAAGATGCACCGTCAATCCCCAAGCTTCTGTAAAGATATTTTAAGATATTGTTACAGAAATTGTTACAGAAAAATCAAACTATTTCTGAAGATAGATGTCTCAATCCCCTCATGGTCAGATAATTCTCAATTATCCCTGGTTCGGATTAATGCTGGGAAATTCCCGACGACACTGGGCAAAGTTACTGGGTACAACGGTATTAGAGTCTTGGGACGAGGAAAATACGGATCAACCCCCAACCTTAAAAGCTCATCTGCCCTTACTGGTCGCCTCCGTTATCCCTGAACAAAGCCAACATTGGGCAACAACCCCCCAAGTTCGGGTTTTGACCTTGGCAGATATTCCCCTCAAGGGGATGTATTCAACCCTCGGCATTGATCGAGCTTTAGCGGTTTTAGGAGGCGGTATCCACTTCGGATGGCCAATTTTAGTGATTGATGCCGGAACAGCCCTCACCTTAACCGGAGTAGATGCCGAGCAACGGTTAGTGGGAGGAGCGATATTACCCGGATTTGGGTTACAACGGTCTTCTTTAGCCCAGAAAACCGCAGCGTTGCCTGATATTGAGTTCCCCCAACACCTACCGCCACGCTGGGCAATGCAAACCTCCGAAGCGATTCAGAGTGGAATTATTTATACGCTGTTGGCAGGAATCCGGGATTTTATCGAGGCTTGGCGCGAACAATATCCAAATACTGCCCTGGTACTTACCGGAGGCGATCGCCACCTATTACTGTCTTACTTTACTAAGCAGTTTCCTGATACGGATATTCATCCTGTGGCTGATGCTCATCTAATATTTCGGGGGATGGCGGCTCTGAAAACTGAACACAAGAAATACACGGGATACTTGGTAGCCTCGTCTCTTCAGAGCGAGGCGGAAAAGTAACTCGGCGGATTTATCCGCATNTTATCGCACCATTCCCACTTTCCAAGAATATCTGTTAATCGATCAATATCGAATTCATGTCGAATATTACGTTAAAACTGCTGTCAATCAATGGATTTTTTCAGAATACGATGATCCAAAAGTTACCCTATCCTTTAGTAACTTTGAAACGCAAATTTTAATTGCTGATCTCTATGAGAATATCGACTTTAATAATCAATGTTAGAGAATTTTAACAACAGAGGACAGACAGTAAAGAGGATGTCTAAACAACTCCTCAAAATTGCTAGAATAGGAGTAGAACAAGCAATTGAAACAAATGAAGAGACAGCGACTATTTAGATTAACTAGCAACTTAAATTATTAGGAGTCAACCTGCTATGATTGCTCAAACTGAGACAAAAAACTACACCCCGGAAGAATATTTAGAACTTGAAATTGCCTCCGAAACCCGCAATGAATATCGTAATGGAGAAATTATCCCGATGACTGGTGGAACACCCGACCATAACAAAATTAGCGGAAACCTTTACATTATTTTAACTCTTGCTCTAAGACGTAAACCCTATGAGGTTTTCCATGTAGATCAACGCCTTTGGATTCCAGCAGTTAGCCTCTATACCTATCCTGATGTAATGGTACTTCAAAAGCCCCTAGAACTGCAAACCGGACGCAAAGATACGGTATTAAATCCTGGCTTTATTGCGGAAGTTCTATCTAAATCGACCCAAAACTATGATCGTAGTGAAAAATTTGCTTCTTATNATTCAATTAATGGTGATGTGGATCTTCAATATATTTCTGAAACGACAAAAAGATGTATGGCTGTCAACAGGTTCTAATTCATGCCAGTCCTGATATTGAGGCAATTATCGAGTATCTTTGTTCAGAATCTAACAAGGTCTACAATTGCGCTCTTTATTATGCTAGGCAAATGTTTTTCAAAAAGCACGTTTTTGTTAATAGGGGAGCCGTTTGTTCTGAAATGTCTAAAAGTGCCAACCTGCATTTTAAGGCAATGTATGTTTCTTCTGCCCAACAGACCTGTAATTCAGTAGTAGAAGCCATGAGTTCTTATAAAGAACTTCTGAAGTTATGGAGAACTGGAAAGCTAGAAGAAAAGCCCCGTCCTCCTAAATACAGGAAGCCAGGGCTATTTACAGTTTCCTATCCGGTTCGATGGTTGAAGTTAACCCCAGAGGGAATTAGAATTCCGTTAGGAAATCAGGTTAAAGCATGGTTTGGGATTGATTCATTTTTATTGTCTATGCCATCTAACCTGAACTGGGATTCAATCAAAGAAGTTCGCATTCTTCCTCGAAATAAATGTTTTTATGCCGAGTTTGTTTATCAAGTTCAAGCAGAAAGTGTTGAATTAGATAAAAACAAGGTACTAGGAATAGATCATGGAATCGATAACTGGTTAACTTGTGTAAGTAACATAGGAACCAGTTTTATTGTTGATGGTAAGCATTTGAAATCCTTAAATCAGTGGTATAACAAGCAAGTTGCTGATCATAAAAATGGTAAACCCCAAGGTTTTTGGAGTAATGCTTTATCTGCTCTAACTGAAAAACGGAATCGTCAGGTTAGAGATGCTATTAATAAAGCTGCCAGGTTGGTCATCAACCATTGCATCGAAAACAGTATCGGTCGTATTGTTTTTGGTTGGAATAAAGGACAAAAAGATGGTGCTGCCCTTGGGAAGAAAGGGAATCAGAACTTTATTCAGATTCCCACCGCTCGATTGAAGTCTCGAATTCAAGAACTTTGTTCTCGTTATGGAATTGAGTTTATAGAAACCGAGGAATCTTATACCTCAAAGGCTAGTTTTCTTGATCATGATTTTCTCCCTGAATTCGGTGAAAAACCCGACAATTGGAAGCCGTCAGGAAAACGAGTTAAACGGGGTTTGTATCGCACTGCATTTAATCAATATATCAATGCTGATTGTAATGCAGCGACTAACATTATCCGCAAAGTATCGGCAACATTGGGATTAAATCTCAATGGAGTCAGTAGTGGCGCATTGACTACGCCATTAAGAGTTCGTATTTGGACTACTTAAGAATCCTCGTCGCTTTAGCGCGAGGAGTGTCAAGAGTGGTAATAAACTCTCGGATATATTGAGCTACAACTTCCGGCATCTGTAAGGGTAAATTCGGTTGTCCTCCTTGAATAATTTGACATTCAGCCATTGGTGCAATCTCGGAATAGGTTTTACTTTGCTTCTGGGCAATAACCGTATCTTCATCTCCTTGTAATACCAAAGTCGGCAACCTCAAACCACTCAGAGGTTTGTTCAGCATTTCCTCTTGAATTTCTGCCCATCGACGACGGTACAACAGTTGACAGGCCAGAGGCCATTGCAACATCATCCGCCGATAATTTAACCAATTCTTAATTTTTTTGCCTTGTCCGAATAGAAACGCTAACGGATAAATCAGTTTAAAAAACAAAACCGATAGAGACGGATTAGAAACCAATTGTCGCAACCCTCCCCATTCTTTTTTATAATTTTGAAAGGTCACTCCTTCTGGGGCAATCACCACTAACCCTTTAACAACTTCCGGGTATTTCAAAGCATAACTGCTGGCGATCCAAGCTCCCAAGCCATGACCCACTAAACACAATTCTTTGAGTTTCAGCGTCTGAATATATTCGGCTAAACACTCGACTTCTAAACTAATTGAAGGGTGAGTTTTTGTAAAAAATCGAGACTCTCCACTTCCCAAAATATCCGGTGCAAAACAACAATGGTCAAGACTTAAATGCTGCATCAACGGAATCCATTGACCACTATCAATCCAAGACCCATGCAGAAAAAGAACCGCAGGGCCATCACCAACTTCACGCCAGAAAACCTGCCCTTGGGAAATTGAAATGCGAAAATGATGGAATGGTTGATACATCCTAATTTTTAATAGGGTGGACAAAACTTAACCCAGTATGGGATGGGTTTCTTCAAGCTAATGTTGTAAGACCCTTCAAATAGTCTTGAAGATGACGTTCACAGTCATGGCTGAAATCGGAGGGGAGGGATGTAGCATCAAAGGCTTTAACCTCCGTAATTTCATGGATGTCCCGAACTTGAAAGTTACCTTGAACATCTGCTTCCACGACAACACAAATAGAATGAACTCGCGGATCTCGATCCGGAGCAGAATAGACACCTACTAAACGTCGAATTTTTACTAATTCTAACCCAGTTTCCTCCGCCAATTCCCGTTGAATTGTGCTTGGGATATCTTCACCCCAGTCTACCATACCTCCCGGTAAAGCCCATTTACCATTATCTCGACGTCGTACCAAAACAATTTTGCCATCGGGTAGAATCGGAATAATACTGGTTCCAGGGATGGGATGACGAAAAATAATCCCTAATACCGTTTGTCCGAAATTCCAAAGATGTTTGATAAATGATACAACCAAAGTAGCCTTCCTCTCCTGTGATTACACGACTCTAAACGCTTCAAGGTCAGATCTTCACCGTTTTAAATACTTGATTTCCTACACCCTATCCCCAGGAAAAACGCAGGATCAGGAAAACCTATCCTTTGCTAAGATTTTGTAGAATTTCAAGCCCATGGGTTTCCGGTTTAACTTTGCGATAAATTGCTTGTATCCGACCCTCAGCATCAATCACAAAGGTATGACGAAAAACTCCCATAAATTCTTTCCCCATAAATTTTTTCAGTCCGTAGCTCCCATATTGGCTTGCTACTTTTCCCCCCTCATCAACCAACAGAGGAAAAGGTAACTGATATTTGTTAATAAATTTACGATGAGCGGTTGAATTATCCGTACTTACCCCTAAGACCATCATATTATTTTCTTGGTACTCTCCGTAAATATCCCGAAATCCACAGGCTTCTTTTGTACATCCGGGGGTATTATCACGCGGGTAAAAGTGTGAAGTACCACTGCCAACGTTTCACTTTTGGCGTGGGCTTCCTCCTTCGTTGACAAAAGCCTCTCCCAAAACCGGGTTCGGGATTGGTCTTACTTCGTCTCCAGAGGCTAAAACGCCACTTCCTGACGCTAAAAAATAGTCCCGCAAATTTTTCGCTGCATTGATATCGCGATCATGCAGCGTCCCACATTTTGGACATTCCCAAGTTCTAATTTGTAAAGGCATGGATTTCATTTTATGCCCACAACAATTACAAGTTTTAGAACTAGGAAACCAGATGTCCCTACAAACACAACAACCTTGCCTTGTTCTTTCGCTTTATACTCGGTTAATGTTTGTAACATTCCCCAAGCTGCATCTGTTACCGATTTAGCTAAACAATGATTTTTGCTCATGCCCTTAATATTTAGACTCTCAAACACAATGACTTGGTTTTCGTCTACTAACTTGCGGGAAAGTTTATGATGAGAATCTAAACGGCAATTCGCAATTTTATTATGAACTTTAGCAACTTTAATTCGAGCTTTTGTCCGATTTTGGCTACCTTTTTGTTTTCGAGATAGGCGTTTTTGATATTTAGCTAATTTCCCCTCATACTTTCGATAGAATTTAAGCGGTTTAATTTTTTCTCCATCGGAAGTTACAATCAGTGAGTCTAACCCTAAATCAATCCCAATTACCTTTCCTTCGGTTGAGGCTTCTGGGTATTCCCCAGTTATCTCAATTCTCAAGGAAGCAAAATACTGGCCACCAGGGGTCATAGAAATAGTAATTGCTTTCACCTCTCCTTTGATGGGTCGATGAAATTTAGCTTTAATTTCACTCAACTTAGGAAGTTTAATCGTTGATTGATTTAACTTAAATCCTTGGGGGTAAGTGATTGATTGTTTACGATGTTTTGACTTGAATCTTGGGGATCTCCCAATTCCTTTGAAGAAGTTTTTAAACGCTGCTTCCAGGTTTTTTAGAGATTGTTGTAGAACTTGACTACCTACTTCCGTCAGCCAAGGTTTCTCCTGTTTAAGTTTAGGTAATTGATTGGCACACTTAGCGTAATTCAATCCTTTCCCTGTTTCTTGGTAAGTGCTGTTCCACTCCGCTAAAAAGTGATTATAAACAAAACGAGCGGAGCCAAACTCTTTAGCGAGTTGGGTGCGCTGTTGTTCTGTAGGATATAATCGAACTTTTAAAGCGGTGAACATGAAACTAACCGTGATAGACTTTATACTAAAATCACTTAAACGGATTTTAGAATAACACTTTCAGAAAATAAGAAAGCCCTAAAGGGCTTACTACGAAAGTTAAGCTCTTTAAGGCTTTGAAATGGGCGGAGAGAGACTCGAACTCTCACAACCGAAGTCGCCGCATTTTGAGTGCGGTGCGTCTACCAATTCCGCCACCCGCCCTTGGGGTTAACTTCTGTATTATAAACCATAAAGTTTCGTTTTAGCAAGTCCTGATAATTAGAACTACTTGACCAGCGATCAATTTCTCGCGCCCGCAGCACCGGAAGGGGATGGCTTAATTGGGCGGTCTGGGCTTGTTTTAGCAGTTCCCCCAATTCTGTCCGACTAATTTGATCATACGTCCGAGCTTGGTCAACAAAGGCGTCTAAATTCAGTTGCGAAGCTAAACTGGGAGAACCTCCCGACAGTTTCATCAATACTGACATCACCACTCTCGGATCTTGAGTAGCCAGTAATGCTGCGCGATCGCAAGTAAACTCAGCACAACGTAACCATTCCATTAATTGCGTCTGTAACCCCTGAGCCAAAATTGTTCCCCAAGGCGACAATTGATTCGCGGCTAATACCACTAAATTCGCTAAGGTTAAATACACCCCATGTTCACATTTTAAATGTCCTAATTCATGGGCAATTACCGCCTGAATTTCTTCCGGGGTTAATAACTCAATTAACGACGTATGCACCACAATAAACGGTTGTTTTCCCCGCATGGCAAAAGTATAGGCATTGGGAACCGGATGTTGACGAATATAAAGTTGAGGTGCTTCTAAATCTAACGTTTGGCAAGCGGATAATAATAATTGATGTAACTGGGGTAATTGTTGATCACTGACTAAAATACTAGAGGCAATATTTTCTAAATAAAAAAATTGTTCCCCCACACCGCCTAAAAGTTGCCGTACCAATAAATCTAAACCCGGCAATTGTTTCAGGGCATTCGTTGCTTGTAAATCTAAAGGATGACGGAAATGATCGGCTCGGAGTCCAATTAAAGGGGTCGTTGAAAAAGTCATAGCGATTAAAATAGAGAAATTCTATTCTAACAAATTCCCGGGTTGCTCTCCCCATGCCTAAAGGTGAGGGGCTTCCGCGATGAAGAATTCTGGTGAGTTTTGACACTCCTCGCGAATCAAGCGACGAGGATTCTTAAGTAGTCCAAAGCGGATAAATCCGCCGAGTTACTTTTCCGCCTCGCTCTGAAGAGACGAGGCTACCAAGTATCCCGTGTATTTCTTGTGTTCAAAAATAAACGCACCCTAAACAACTCACAACAGACACTCCATTTTTGAGATTAAGTGGCTCTCAGATGAGAGCCGTCGCTTATTCCTTTTCCGTTGGCGCAGGATCAGTACGCTGGAGTTTGGCGCCCAATTGTCGGAGTTTAGCTTCTAATTGTTCATAACCCCGATCCAGATGTTTTAATCCCTGAATGGTGGTTTCTCCTTCGGCTGCTAACGCCGCTAAAACTAAAGCCGCAGACGCCCGTAAGTCCGTCGCCGTCACTGGGGCGCCCGATAGTAGAGGAACCCCTCGGACTAAAACCGTATTCCCTTTGACCCGAATATCTGCACCCATGCGAGTCAATTCAGGGACATGACCAAAACGATTTTCAAATACCGTTTCACTGATCAAGCTATTGCCATCACACAGCGTTAACAACGCCATAAAGGGGGCTTGCATATCCGTTGGGAAACCCGGATAGGGAAGGGTTTCAATATCCGTTGCAGTTAGCCTTTCGCTGGGGATAATGCGTAAATGGTCTAACCCTTCCATGACAGTTTTGACTCCCATAGCTTTGAGTTTAGCCAGTACAGGAGTTAAATGTTGTGGAATAATCGGCGATAGACTAATTTCAGAGCGGGTGATGGCTCCAGCAATCAAAAAGGTTCCGGCTTCTATTCGATCAGGAATAATCGAATAATCCGCAGAGTGAAGACGAGGAACCCCAGAAATCACAATGGTTTTGCTTCCAGCCCCGTGAATTCTTGCCCCCATAGCACGGCAGAAGTTGGCTAAATCGATGACTTCCGGTTCTTGAGCAGCATTTTCAATGATGGTTTCCCCATCCGCTAGGGTCGCTGCCATCATCAAGGTTTCCGTCGCTCCGACGCTGGGATAATCCAGATAGATGCGAGCGCCTTTGAGGCGGCGGTTAGGCCCGGTGACATGAGCATGAACAATGCCATGATCGATATGAACATCTGCACCGAGGGCTTGCAGTCCCCGAACATGAAGATCCACAGGTCGGGCTCCAATGGCACAACCTCCAGGTAAGGGAACTCTGGCTACCCCTAAACGAGCCAGTAACGGCCCAATGGCAAAGAAACTCGCCCGCAGTTGGCTCACCAGTTCATAGGGAGCTTGTGATTCTGATAATTGACCCGCTTGAATATCGAGAATGTCACCTTGTCGCTCGATTTTGACGCCAAGAGCCGTGAGAATTTCACTCATGCGGTTGACATCAACCAAAGAGGGAACATTCCGCAGCCGACAATCTTCTGAACAGAGTAATGCACCAGCCATTAAAACTAAAGCGGAATTTTTAGCTCCACTAATCGAAACATGACCTCGTAGGGGTTGACGTCCCCAAATTTGCAGAATGGACTGGTTAGCGTTGGACGCAGTTGAAGCAGTGGATGAACGTATAGCGAGTGTAATGGGCCTATCCTCCAAAAATTGGTTGTACGTTTACATTCGTTGATTTTTTGTTCTGATTCTACCGAAAAGATTCCAGATGTCTAGGGGTAAACAGTAATTAATCAATGCTCTATTACCCGGAATCACTCTGAGGGAGGGGTTTTATCCGAATATTAATCTTGGGATACCCAACTTAGAAATCATCAAGGATATTTTAAAGATTGGGCTTTAAGTCCCCCCCTGAATTTTATACTCAGATTAGAAACTCCCAGCAAAATTTTATAGATCACCTGAGTGATCAGTTCCTTAGCGATAGCCAAGCTACGATATTAGAAAACTCTTGATGCCCAGATCTGGGTTCGTGATGATAATGGGTCAAAAGCAATTTCTAATGTAGGGTGGGAAACATTGACTTTATGATTCCCACCCTACATTAGAATGCAAAGGTTAAAAGATAGATAGATCACGCACGAATCAGGAGAAATAATTGATTATGCAAATCGGTATTCCTAAAGAAATCAAAGATCAAGAATGGAGAGTGGGGTTGAGTCCCGGTAGTGTGCGAGTTTGCTGTGAACGAGGTCATCAAGTTTTTGTAGAAACGGGAGCCGGGGAAGGGGCTGGGTTTACCGATGAGGATTATACACGAGCCGGAGCCACAATAGTTGCATCTTCGACAGATGCTTGGTGTCGGGAACTGGTGGTTAAAGTTAAAGAACCTTTACCCCCTGAATATGAGTTAATTCAAAAAGGGCAATTGCTTTTTACTTACTTACATTTAGCGGCGGATCGGGAATTGACTGAACAGTTAATCAGTCGAGGTGTTCATGCGATCGCCTATGAAACCGTTGAACTTCCCGATGGTAGACTGCCTTTACTGATGCCGATGAGTATTATTGCCGGACGTTTATCAATACAGTTTGGCTCTCGTTATTTGGAACGACAACAAGGAGGACGGGGTGTTTTATTAGGAGGAATTCCAGGGGTAAAAGCTGGAACTGTTGTGATTTTAGGAGGGGGTGTTGTCGGGACTGAAGCCGCTAGAGTTGCCCTGGGAATGGGTGCTAAAGTTCAGATTTTAGATGTGAATGTAGAGCGGTTAGCCTATTTAGAAACAATATTTGGATCGCGTGTGGAATTACTCTACAGTCATCTCTCTCAAATTGAAGAAAGTGTTCCCCAAGCGGATTTATTAATTGGTGCGGTTTTAATCTTAGGAAAACGAGCCCCTAAATTGGTTTCTCGTGAGTTAGTCGCTCAAATGCGCCCTGGTTCTGTGATTGTGGATGTGGCAGTAGATCAAGGAGGATGTATTGAAACCCTACGCCCCACTTCTCACACCCATCCTACTTATATTAAAGAAAAAGTGGTACATTATGGCGTTCCCAATATGCCCGGTGCAGTGCCTTGGACGGCAACTCAAGCCCTAAATAATAGTACCTTACCTTATGTGATTCAGTTAGCTGATCGCGGACTCAAAGCTTTGGAATTGAACCCGGTTTTAGCGAAAGGTTTAAATGTCGAAAATCATCATTTAGTTCATCCGGCTGTGCGAGAAGTTTTTCCTGATTTGGTTTAAGGGAATAGGGAACAGGGAACAGGGAACAGGGAACAGGAAATAAAAAATTGGGCTTAACGGGAAATTCCAACTTGTGTTAATACCGTTAACGGATGATGGGATTTAAGCCATTGTAATTGTTCTGAATTTCTGACTAATAATCCTCCAGCAAACCCTAAAGAATTAATTGAAATTCCCTCAAACTCTTCTTGAGATCGAGGAATAATCATCATCCAATTTCGGGTAGCTAATAAATTATAAGCGCCAGATTGAAAGGACTGATCATTAACGGATAAACCGACGGAGGCTAATAAGGCAAAATACAATTCTAAGGTGAATATTGCGGCTTCTGAGGGGGTATGAATCCAATGGGGATTAAAAGGGGCGATCGCATGAACAAATGGAAATTCGGGAATCATACCGATGGAATTATGAAATTGTACAGCAGCGATCGCAGGTTCAATCGGAAGATTCATCCCATTAGGAACTAAGGGAAAGGGAACTAATTGCAAATGTTTATGGCGTTGACTCGCCCCCGCTAATTTCCCCCCATTATAAAAAACTAACCCATCAATTTCTGCCAAACTCAGCCACATTGCAGCAAAATCTGCTGCTGTTAGCCAGGTTTCCTGTTGTTCAAATTTGCGGGTAATTATTAACAAATGATGGTCAACAACATTAAATTTATTCAGTAAACATAAATGAGTTTGCGATAAATTACCCACAAATAAATCTTGTTCATAAGGCAGAAAGGGATTAAATTCTTGACCCGATTTCTCTATTTTTTTCTGTTGTTTCTTGGCTTTTTCCTTCCGCGCTAAGTTAGCAAGAATTCTGACCAAAAAGCGAATATCGCCCTGTTCAATAAAATCATAATTCGTTGCAATAGATTGCAGAGCACCACAGTTGAGAGCATATTCAGTTTGAGTGATGATCCGTTGCCATAATGTACCGGATGTCAATATTGGGGTAACAACTGTCTCTGTCGTCATTGGAGTCTAGTTTTGAGTTGAGTTATGTCTTCTTCCTATCCTAAATTAATTCAGCACTTTATTATCAATTTGTATGATCTAATCCTCCTTTCCGATCAGGAGAGGAGGTTAGGAGGAGAAGTCAAACCCATTTACCGCCAGAATAAAACCGCCCTAAATTACCCACAAACAGAAGTGGGAAATTTAGTCTTCAATTTGAACTTATGCACACTCAAACAGGATTAACTTGATATTTTAGGAATTGGGGTGACTTTGGCTTTCGGTTTCCAGTCATATTCCATGTATTGAGCCGTTTTTAAGGCTTTGTCATCCCCCAAAAGTTTAGCAATTACATAAAGAGACACATCAATTCCCGCAGTAATTCCCGCCGCCGTGATGATTTTGCCATTATCAACAAAGCGTTGATTGTCTACAATAGTTGTTTGGGGAGCAAGGGCTTTTAATTGATCTAAGGCTTGATGATGGGTGGTAGCAACTAAGCCATCTAATAAACCGACTTTAGCTAACAGTAAAGCACCTGTACAAACCGATATAATTAAATCAGCGTGATGTCCTTTAGATTGAATCCAGGCTAGAATTTGCAGTTGATTCATCGCTGCCTTAGTACCAATTCCACCGGGTATAATAATTAGATCAGGCACAGGACTATCTAATAAAGTAAAGTCAGGATTAATACTTAAGCCATTATGGGATTGAATGGAGTTTAAGGTTTCGCCTACGAGATAAACATTAAAGGGTTTATCTTCATTGATTTCTGATGCGATAGAAAAGACCTCAAAGGGGCCGATAAAATTGAATAATTCAACGTCATTAAACATCAAAATAGCAACATTTCTTTGAGTCATTAGTCGGTAATCCTAAATTTAAAGGGATAGGGCATTAAAATATGTTAAGAAAGCGTCTTTGGCTCCAGAATATTATTCTGGTTGTTATGATCTCTCTAGGAATTGGGTTAGGTTGGAATAGTTTGACTTTAGCACAAGGCTCGACCACTCAGCTTGAATATCGCATGAGTCGATTAGAAGCCCAAGTCTCCCAACTCACAGGACAGATTAATAGTTTGCGGTATCAAAGCGACCGGACAACAGTGATTCAGGTTGAACCGGATACAACAATTCCTCCACCTCAACCCGAAAATCGGTTGCTTTCCGGTGATCCGATGTTTGATCGATTAGCAACGTTAGTGATTGAAACGAAACAAGATGTACAAGAGCTTCAGAAACAAATTGCAGCGTTAAAAGCTCAAGTGGAAGCTCAATAATTAAAGGTTTAAACTCTTGAGGAGATATTCTTAAATAATAGGTGCTGCTCAATGATCTGAGGAGTTGAAATTTATTGTCCTCATCTAGAAGATTGATCAAGAGCAGCACGGTGTTTAAAAATTGATGATGTTCAAACTATTTAATGATCCCGAAATAGTAAGCGGCAACTAAAAAGTTAATCGCTAACAGAAAAGCTGCCCAAGAGGCACGGAAGGTATAGGTTTTTT
Source organism: Planktothrix serta PCC 8927 (assembly GCF_900010725.2). Taxonomy (NCBI): domain Bacteria; kingdom Bacillati; phylum Cyanobacteriota; class Cyanophyceae; order Oscillatoriales; family Microcoleaceae; genus Planktothrix; species Planktothrix serta. The sequence goes on from NZ_LR734874.1 coordinate 33,739, forward strand.
GAGTCATAGGTTTGGTTCCTAAAATACGTTCATTTTATTAAACCACAGAAGCAGGAAGTTAGAGTAGGGGCGAGGTCTCCTCGCCCGACACCCGACACCTGAAACCCGACACCTGAAACCCGACACCTGAAACCCGACACCTGTTAACCGTCAACTATCTCCTGCATGATAGGAACTGCGAACTAATGGCCCAGAACGGACGTGAGCAAAACCCATGTTAGTTGCGATCGCACCTAAACGCTCAAATTCTTCAGGTGTCCAATATTTCTGTACCGGGAGATGCTCTAACGAAGGACGCATATATTGACCGAGGGTAATGCGATCGCATCCTACCCGGCGTAAATCTTCCAGAGCTTGAATAATTTCCGCTTCCGTTTCTCCGTGCCCTAACATCAAACCGGATTTCGTCGGCATACCGGGATCAAGCTGTTTCACAATTCTTAACACATCTAGCGATCGCTCATATTTTGCGCCCCGTCTAACAGGCGATTGTAACCGTTGGACAGTTTCGACATTATGGTTATAACAGGCGGGTTGAGCTTGAACTACGGTGGCAATCCGTTGATATTGTAGGTCTTGAGGGTTGCCCCCTCCTTGCCCTCCCCAAAAATCAGCCGTTAGCACTTCGATTTGAGTTTCTGGGTTGAGATCTCGAATCGCTTCCATTGTGGCAACAAACCAGCCTGCACCTGCATCAGCCAAATCATCTCGCGCCACAGAAGTTAAGACCACATAACGCAACCCTAAAATTTGTACAGATTCCGCCACTTTTTGGGGTTCTTCGGGATCAAGGGGCAGGGGTGCATGACCCTTATCGACTTGACAAAAAGCACAGGAACGGGTACACGTCGGCCCCATTAACAAAAAGGTTGCGGTTTTCTGGGCATAACATTCTCCTCGATTGGGACAACGGCCTTCTTCACAAATGGTATGAATTTGACGCTGTTTGATCAGCCGTTGTACAACCGATAATTCACTGGCTTTGCCAATGGGACGGCGTAACCAGTCAGGTATCGGTTCAATGATATTTTGATGCCGATCACGATAAGATTGTTTAGGGGTGAAATTGGGAGAGGTGGACATATTCAAGTTATGTTGCAATTTGGTTTGTTGATGCTTAATCAGGTTAATCTGGTTATATATGCAAAAATGTAGGTCTTTTGATCCGGTCAAAGTGATCTAATACAATAATAGTTATCGCATCATTATGGGAGTCCGTTGTGGCAGGTCGGAAAATACTGGTTATTGATGATAGTAAGGTTATTCGGGTTCGCGTGCGAGAAATGTTACCCCCTGGTAACTTTGAGGTATTAGAAGCAAAAGATGGCAAAGAAGGTATCGAATTTGTTCAAAAGGAACATCCTAGTCTGATTATGTTGGATTTCCTCCTGCCTAAGTTAAGTGGCTGGGATGTGTTTAAGATCATTCAAGCTGATGCCACATTGCGGCGGATTCCTCTGGTACTGATGTCGGGACGCAAGGAAGAAGTTACCGAAAAAATCCCCGAACCGTTCCAATATTTTGAGTTTATTGAGAAGCCGTTTGAGAAGAAACAACTACTTGATGCCATTAAATCCGCCTTCGGGAAAGCGAATTTACCCCGTGAACCGTTACCGAAGTCTGGGTCTGCGACTGCTTCCGTTCCGGCCTCTGTTTCTACACCTGTTTCTGCTTCAAGTGGAGACGCAGCAGACATGGCAGCAATGAAGGCGGAAATGGCGAAGATGCAGGCGGAAATAGAGGCTCTGAAAAAACAAGTGTTACAAATTAAAACCTTTATTCAGAGGAAACTTCCAAAATAGGGATGTTGGCCGTTGACTGTTGACGGTTAACGGTTAACAAACAACGGGCAACGGGTAATGGATAACGGACAATGGACAACGAACAACGGACATGATCTTGGATGCTTCCTTTTTAACAGAGTTAAATGCCTCAATGGATTCCTTAGAAAAACGAATGGATCGGTTTTCTCAGGTGCGGGTTTTAGTCGTGGGGGATTTAACCTTAGATGAATTTTTGACAGGTCAAGTGGAACGGTTATCGCGGGAAGCTCCGGTGTTAATTTTGCGTCATGAAAATACGCGCCAAATTCCCGGAGGAGGAGCCAATGCCGTTTACAATTTGGCAAAATTAGGAGCATCGGTAAAGGTTGCTGGATTTGTCGGGAAAGATGATCAAGGAATCGCTTTGTGTGGAATTTTTGAACAGGCGGGAATTGATATTGAAGGGATTTTAATTGATCCCGACCGTCCAACGGTGACGAAAACGAGAATTTCAGGTCATGCGCGTCAATCAGTAACGCAACAAATTGTCAGGGTGGATCGCAAATCTGATGAATTACCCAATGTCGAATTACAGTTAAAATTAGCCGAATATATTCGGGAAAATATTGATACGGTTGATGCAGTTGTCTGTTCCGATTATGGGGATGGGGTATTAACCCAAACGGTAATTGAAGCCGCATTAAAATCTCCTTTAACGATTGTTGATACTCAAAAAGATTTACATCGATTTGCGGGAGCAACTTTGTTTACTCCTAATCTTCCTGAAGCGGAAAAAGCGGTAGGATATGCAATTAAAAATCAACAAACTTTACAACAAGCGGGACGAGATTTATTAACCTTAACTCAAGCGGATTCAATCTTAATTACGCGGGGAGAGGAAGGTATGAGTTTATTTGAAGGAGATCAACTCTTGCAGATTCCCGCATTTAATCGTACCGATGTTTTTGATGTCACGGGTGCAGGGGATACGGTTGTTGCTGCATTAACGTTAGGGTTATGTACAGGTTCATCCTTGTGGGAAGCGTCGGTTTTAGGGAATTTAGCCGCGAGTTTAGTTGTGCGTCAATTTGGAACCGCAACCACAACCATTGAGGAAATGAAAGCAGCTTTGCGATCGCTGTTAAATTTAGAATAAGAGGCAATAGGCAATAGGCAATTAGAAATGTGTTAATAATTATGTTTGGATATTTATATCTTAAATATGAGGAAAAATAGGGATTTTTACCCTAGCAAAAATCCCTATTATCGATTGGATTAATGATTACATTTATACGAATCCTTAAAAAAGCACCATTGCCTATTGCCTATTGCCTATTGCCTGTTCCCTGTTCCCTGTTCCCTGTTCCCTATTACCTTAAACTTGACAAATATTCATTTTAAGATAAAATCCTGATGAACCTATATTCTTGTGAACGCGAATGTTAACCCAGGATAAGCCTTTAACGGAAACAGCATTTCTGGCTAAACTCAACGAAATTATTGAAACCCATCACTTACTCAAGCATCCCTTCTATCAAATGTGGAATCAAGGGAAACTGACATTAATCATGTTACAAGAGTATGCCCAAGAATATTATTTGCAAGTTCATAACTTCCCTACCTATGTCAGTGCGACCCATGCAGCTTGTGATGATATCAACATTCGCAAAATGTTGTTAGAAAACTTAATTGAAGAAGAACGAGGTTCTGCTCATCACCCGGAATTGTGGTTACGATTTGCAGAAGGATTAGGCGTAGAACGCAGCGAAGTTCTCAACCGTAACCCTTTACATAAAACACAAGAATCTGTTCGGATTCTTAAAGAATTATCTCGGAGTGAAGAACCCGAAAAAGGGTTGGCTGCACTCTACGCTTATGAATCCCAATTTCCTCAAGTTTCGACCACTAAAATTGCTGGACTAGAGGAATTTTATGGTATTAATGAAGAATCGGCTTTATCCTTCTTTAAAGTTCATGAAAAAGCGGATGAAATTCATAGCCAAATGACTCGCAAAGCCTTGTTACAACTGTGTCAAACGACAGAAAAACAAGAAGCAGCATTAGACGCGGCGCAAAAAGCGGTTGATGCGTTTAACTTGCTGTTAGATGGTGTTTATGAAGAGTATTGTCAGAATTAGAATTTTAGGCTAAATTTCGTTTAATTTTTCCTGAAATTTCTGTAGAGGTATTAACAATAATGCCTCTACAGAAATCAAATCAGAATAAATTAAATCAGTTCAACAACTCCATTCGTGCCAATACTAATACTCTTATGACCCGCGCCCCCAGAGTAAATATTGACCGTCAGTTCATTTTTTTCGGCATCAAAATTGCCTTTAAATCCTAGAGGAGTTCCATCTAGGGTATAAACTAAAATGTTGACGGCTCCTGTTTTTATCTGGGAGAAGGGCAAAGCGGTTGATTGTCCACTGGCTAAAATTTTAGACGCATTTTGACTTAAACCATACTGAATCGGTTTTCCCGCTTCATTGATCAGTCGAATTGTAAACTTTTGATCGGTTTTAACCCGAAATCCTGTATAAACTTGGGCAAAACTGGGACTAGGAGAAAGTATTGTTGGAGTAGCGAAACCTAATGTCGCAACTAAAGCAACCGTTGTTAGAATTTTGAGTTTCATAGGTTTTATGGAATTAAAGTAGAATCAGTGTGTCACTTATTCTAATCTATATTTTTGATGTTCACGCTTTAATTTTTTACCTCAGAAACCGATAATTTTTCAGGCTTATCTCGAATCAAAATTTTAGATTTTCTCAACATTTAATTCTTGACTTTTTTACTGTTAATTTTATAAGATTTTAGGTTGATTAAAAGGGTTGACCTGTGGAACAGGCATCTGGCCTGTTAACCGAGGTTTCCCCTTGTCCCCCAGTAGCGCAGGCTTGTTCTGCCATTCCTAGAGCCACTGCATCAAATACAGGTGCGGCCCATTGTCGTCCTGCTTGAATAGACCCGGCTCGTTGAATAATTTCTGCGGCTTGAGCAACTTCAATAATAGCAATTTTAGGATTATATTCGGCGGCGCGTTCAATCATCGGATGCCATGCTAAAGAATGACCCTCACGGTTATTTTGACCCCCTCGAACTCTGGGCCCAATATTCACTAAATGTTGCTGTTGATAAAAGGGTGTTAAACGGTTTTGAATGCGATATTCCCACCACAAATCACGGTGATGAAGTCCGGTAACTAACATTTGAGCACCCGGACGAGGATTTGCGGCATTAGGAATATTAGCATCGGCGCTTAAAACCACCGTTTGTACAGAAGAATTTCCCTTATGAACTCCCGCAATAAAATGTTCTAAAGCTTGAAATCCATCGATACTTTCTCCATACATAGAAATCGTTGGAGTTAATACATAAAATCCTAATTTTTCTAAGCGGCGTTTCATTTCTTCAACCGTAATAGAATTCCAGACTCGACCAACAGAAACGCCATTCACACTCGCCCCAGATTGTAATCCATTACTGGTATATTGCATGGGTAAAATTGCAATGGGTTTATTTGTATTAATCCGAATGGGAGCAACATCAGCATGAGTCCAATTTTTCCCGGTATAATTGTAGCGAACTCGATAAATTCCTTGTCCAGTTTCATATTCATAAGACCGACCATCTTCTAAAATCGCAACGGTTTCGCTCAGGTTGGCATTTTGGCATTGAGCAACAGAAGCATTAGAGTTAGTTAGACAGGGGTTAAAAGTTTGGGCGGTTACAGGATAGGAAAAGCCTAAAATTAGGGAGGTGAGACAGAGTGCAATTTTCGTTTTCATGGAGTATGAACAGGTTAATTTAAAGGGTTGTTAAACCTTCAACAGAGAACTGTAGCATGAATCAGGAAAACTGAACCGCAATTTTAGAAATTAACTGAATGTTTGAGGATCATTTTTAAGCTTAAACTGACTAAATAAGCCAAACCTGCGACTAAAATAATCGTGGCGCCGGAGGTTAAATTAAAAAAGTAAGAAATTCCTAAGCCTAGGGTTGTGAAAATCATTCCTAAACTACTGGATAACACCATCATTTGTTTTAAATCTTTAACAAATTGTCCTGAAATTGCTGCGGGGATAGTTAATAGGGCAATTACGAGAATTAAACCAACCACTTTCATCACCATCACGACGGTTAAAGCAATGGCGACAATTAACATTAAATAAAGTTGATCAACGGGTAAATTTCGCGTTTCTGCAAAAACAGGGTCAAAGGAAATAGCGACTAACTCTTTATAAAATAAAAAAACCATTAGCCCAATTAGAATATTTAAGATTAACATTAAAATTAAATCAGATTGGGGAACAGTGAGAATACTGCCAAATAAATAACTCATTAAATCAACTTTATAACCGGGGGTTAAGTCTATAAAAATAATCCCAATTGCCATTCCTATCGCCCACATTACCCCAATAATTGTATCGGCTCGTTGTTGGGTTTTTCGATACACTAACCCCATTCCTAATGCTGAAAATACAGAAAATGCGATCGCTCCCACCACAGGATTAAATTGAAAAAAATAACCCATACCAATCCCTCCATAAGCTGCATGAGCAATACCCCCACTAATAAAAACAATTCGATTCACAACAACAAAGGTTCCAATTATGCCACAAGCAATACTCACTAAGAGTCCTGCAATTAAGGCATTTCGCATAAATTCAAATTGCAATAATTTAATTAATTCTGTTATCATTTTTGAATCACTGAATTGATTATTTATAATAATATAGCAGGGAATAGGGAATAGGGAATAGGGAACAGAAAATAGGATCGCTGGCTGTGTCAGTTAGTGCGTAAGTTTTGTTGATATTAAAAATATGACTAAAAAAGGGGATAAATTTTATTATTAAAAATTTAAAAACCAAACTCAAGCTAATTAAAATCATTGTAGAACTTGTTTAGGTTATTCCTAGGGAAAGATGAAAGTTAGAGATAGATTTAATTAAAGTAGAAATAGGTAAAAAAACTTTAGAAGGTTAGGAGATTTAAAATGAATCGTGATTCTGAACCGAGAGCAAATTTAAAAGAATTTGAGCAACCGATGAGTCCCCAGGAAGTTGATCCGCAACAAAAACGTTGGCAAAAGGAAGAGTTAGAAAAAAATGGCAAAACACTCACGGCTAACCCTGGAGATCGGATTGATAACTCTAAAACCTTAGCAGAAAAAGCCAAACAAGTTGCGGTGGATGCACCGGATATTACCGGGGATCATATTGTTGTTCCGACTTATTTTATGGTTGAATATCCAAATGGGGAAAGAAAAGCTCTGCATCATGTTAGAGACGCCGAAGAAATTTCTGATGTGATTCGTCAAGCTAGGGTAGATGAAAATGGCAACCGCATTTGGTGGTAAATGGTGTTTATTTTAGGAAGAAAAGGGGGAATTAATTCCCTGTCCTAGTTTAGAAAATTTACCGGATTCCGTCAAATCCTATTTGCCTCAACTCCTATATAGTAGGGAACAAGGAACGCAGTGGAAAAGAGTTCACTGTTTAGGTGTCAATATCAGTCTTTGTCCTAACTGTTAGTCGCCACTGCTATACAATGTTTAGGAAGCTGCTGTGATCTCCTGCGTCCTTAATTCTTTTTGAACTGATGAAAAGAAATCGTTTTCAATGGCAAAATTGGTTAGAATCTCATTGGATAGCTCCTGCTTATGGAGGCGGATTATTAATCGCACTCTCCATATTTTTCTTTGGAGCCGCAACGAATACAATGGCTGGATGGTTATATGTGATTAGTGGTATTAGTTTCGCTTTACTAGCAATTGCTGCGGTTTTACCCCAACGTTCTTTACTTTCTTTGCAAGTTCAACGAGCAACGATTAATCCTGTTAGTGTCGGAGACGATTTAACCCTAGAATTAACAATTATAAATTCCAGTAATCAAGCTAAAATTTTAATTCAAGTTCAGGACTTATTACCCCTAGGATTAGGAAAATCAGCAACGGTTATTGAACTTTTATCTCCCCATCAATCTGATCAATGGGTAACTTATATTCCTACCCAAAAACGAGGCATTTATCATTGGATAGGAGTGAAATTAAGAACCGCCACACCATTAGGATTATTTTGGTGTAGTCGAGAACGAAAAGCACCCGCCACCGCCATTGTTTATCCTTTAGTTTTACCCTTAACGACCTGTCCTTTAATTGATGAAATCGGACAAGATTATAATCCCAATGTCTATGAACAGCGTCAGTTTCAAATGGCAACAGAAGGCGTAACTCGCACCTTAAGACCCTATCGTTATGGTGATCCGACTCGTTTAATTCATTGGCGTTCTAGTGCGCGTTATGGCGAATTACGAGTGCGAGAATTAGAAACATCTAATGGCGGTCAGGAGATTATTATTGGTTTAGATAGTGCGTTTTTCTGGAAACCTGATGATTTTGAACAAGCTGTAATCGCCGCCGCTTCTTTATATTTTTATGCCTCTCACTGTCAATTAAATGTGCAGTTATGGACAGCAAAAACAGGATTAGTCTATGGAAATCGAGTAGTTCTCCATACCCTAGCTGATGTTAATTATGGGGAAGATGCGTTAGTCAAAAATATTCCCGATTTTCCGATAATTTGGTTAACTCAAAATCCCGAATCGTTAAAAATTTTACCGTTAGGAAGTCGTTGGTTACTTTGGCCTTATTCTTCCCCCATATCCCCCAGAGATCAAACCAACTCTCAAAGCCAAAAATTATCTCATTTAGGATTAGAAATTCGTCCCGATCTCTCTCTCCAATCTCAACTTCAATCTTCCTTAAGAGCATCAAATCTTTAGGTAATATTTCCCAATTGACACCTGTTGCGCTACAATTCAAAATAACATTGTTATAAAATTACACGCTGATCCATGACCCCAAAAACTAACGATAAATTATCCAGCCAAAAGAGCTTAATGGCAATGAAGCAGTTTTCTGAACAGTATGCCAGACGCACAGGAACTTATTTTTGTGCTGAACCCTCTGTTACTGCTGTTGTTATTGAAGGGTTAGCTAAAAATAAAGACGAGTTAGGCGCACCCCTTTGTCCTTGTCGTCATTATGAAGATAAAGAAGCTGAGGTCAAAAACACTTTCTGGAATTGTCCCTGTGTTCCGATGCGAGAACGGAAAGAATGTCATTGTATGTTATTCCTAACCGCCGATAATGATTTTGCTGGAGATCAGCAAGAAATTACAATGGAAGAAATTGAACAAGTTCGCTCTACAATGTGATAATTATTGGCTCTTGGTGTCGGGTTTGGTGTTGGGTTTGGTGTTAAAATTTAGGGAGATAGATTGTTCATTAATGGTTCCTAATTTCTGATTGCAGGATGAGAGTTTAAATTCATGAAAGAAGAAATTCCGGCAGAATTTTGGCAAGGAGTTGAAGAATTTAATCAACAGGAATTTTATGATTGTCATGATACCTTAGAAGCGTTGTGGATGGAAGCACCAGAACCTGAAAAAAAGTTTTATCAAGGTATTTTACAAATAGCAGTCGGACTCTATCATTTAAGCCAAAAAAATTGGAAAGGAGCCGTTATTTTAATGGGGGAAGGACTGGGACGCTTAGATTATTATTATCCTGATTATAGTGGGATTAATGTGGAGCAGTTGATGGATGAAACGACTCAACTTTTAAAAGCTTTACAAAATGCGGGTGCTGAAAAAGTGGAGGAATTTCTGCCCTTAATGCAGCCTCAAGGAAGCGTTCAGGGTTTAAAATTACCGAAAATTCAAAAAGTTATATGAGATGGGCAATCTTGCAATAGGCAATAGGCAATAGGTAATAAGTAATTTCTTTTCCCTGCCTCCCCTGCTTCCCCTGTTCCCCATGTGGGAGTTGGGGGGATCATTTAGGGATTTCATATTAATAGTAAAAAGGCGATCGCTTTTAAGAGGGGCGGGTTTAGTCAGATTATTGGTTAGAATTGAAGATAATTACAGAACCCGCCCCTACATTTTGTTGTTGAAAAAATCTGATGGCGTAGCCGCCGCCTTGCGGCATCGCATTTGAGCAATAATCAACAATTAAACCGTAGGGGCGGGTTCCGAGACGAGCTTTAATGATCAGTAATTATCTCCCTAAACCTGCCCTCTATTCTCAGGCGATCGCTTTTTAGATCCGAGAATGAAACAGCCCTGCCCTGTTCCCTGTTCCCTGTTCCCTGCTATAGTATTTCGAGACATTTGAAACTGCGTTTTGAGTAATATGACTAAATTACGGGTAGGATTACTATTTGGTGGGTGTTCTGGCGAACATGAAGTTTCCATTAGTTCCGCAAGAGCGATCGCAAAAGCCTTAACAACCGATGAGAATGCAAATCGATACGAACTGCTACCCGTATATATTCAAAAAGATGGGGTTTGGAAAGATCGCAAAATTGCTCAACAGGTTTTAGAGTCGGGAAAACCTCTATTCAGCAACGATGAAGTCCAACCGTCCGATCGCCTTCCCCAAACGATTAATTTATCAGAAATTGACCTTTGGTTTCCGATTTTACATGGCCCCAATGGAGAAGATGGTACGATCCAAGGATTATTAACTTTAATGCAAGTTCCTTTTGTGGGTTCTGGGGTTTTGGGGTCTGCGATGGGGATGGATAAAATTGCGATGAAAATGGCATTTTCTCAAGCAGGTTTACCCCAAGTTAAATATAAACTGGTGATGCGATCGCAAATTTATTCAAACCCTTGTATTTTCCCGAAATTATGTGATCAATTAGAAGTAGAATTAGGTTATCCTTGTTTTGTTAAACCTGCCAATTTAGGGTCATCCGTCGGGATTTCTAAAGTTAGAAACCGTCAGGAATTAGAAACGGCTTTAGATAACGCCGCTAGTTATGATCGACGGATTATTGTGGAAGCGGGAGTGATGGCTAGAGAATTAGAATGTGCGGTATTAGGAACCGATCAACCGAAAGCTTCTGTTGTTGGAGAAATTACGTTTAAGAGTGATTTCTACGATTATGAAACTAAATATACTGAAGGGAAAGCGGATTTATTTATTCCTGCAAAAGTGAGTAATGAAATTGCTAATCAAATTCAAGAGATGGCAGTTCAAGCTTTTTTAGCTGTTGATGCGGCGGGGTTAGGACGAGTTGACTTTTTTTATGTTGAACAAACCGGAGAAATTTTAATTAATGAAATTAATACCCTTCCGGGTTTTACATCTACCAGTATGTATCCCCAACTTTGGGCTGCGTCGGGCGTTTCCTTCGATGAATTAGTCCATCAATTAATCCAATTTGCCTTAGAACGGCATTCAGAAACCAAACGCGATTAAATCCTTAATTTGATCCTGTTCCCAGTTAAACGGATTCTCCGTTCAGTTATTTCCGGCTAGATTACAGAGGTTAGTTGCAGGAATGGGAATTGGTGTCTATAATAATAGGATTCCCTTTTCCCACCCTTTATTCCCTGGCTCCAATACCTTGTATTGGAACCCCCTGTCGGAGGCTATGCCTCCGACCCCCCCTTAAACCCAATCAAGCAAAACTCAATAGGTTCAATTCATTGGCCTAGGATAACAGGGACGACAAGGAGAACCAATACAAACCTGTCCAGAAGGCATACTTTTAAACACACTACTGCGCGCCCCAATTACTGAATTAGTGCCAATTTTCACCCCTGGGCCGATAAAACAATCCATCGCCACCCAAGCACCATCTTCAATTACAATCGGAGCCGTTTTTAACTTAAATGTAGGATCTTTAATATCGTGACCTCCGGTGCATAAATAACTTTTTTGGGAAATAACACAATGTTCGCCGATAATAATTTCATCTAAACTATAAAATACAACATCATCTCCAATCCAACTGTAATCACCAATGGTTACTTTCCAAGGATAGGTAAATCGGGCTGTGGGACGCAGCACAACTCCTTCACCAACTTTAGCTCCAAATAATCGTAATAATTGACAGCGAATTCCATTAAAAGGATGTAATGTTAAGGGAAAAGCGATCGCTTGAACCAACCACCACAACAACACAAACCAACCGGGTTTTCCGCGATCAAAATGGGATTGATCATATTGTCGTAAATCTACAAAGGTTGTTTTTTCTTGCAACATAAAAAATCAATGATGAACACCAGGGCTGTTGACTGTTGACTGGTAGGGGCGGGGGAACCCATTAGTGTCAACTTAAGTCATAATGCCCTGAAATAAATTTCGGGCTAAGAGCTAAAGTCATCTAAAGATGACTCAAGACTTGTCTTTTTTAACCCGTTTTAACGGGTTTAAGCTTTTAGCCTGAAATTTATTTCAAGGCTTTTGGCGTTAAGTTGACACCGATGGGGGGAACCCCGCCCCTACGACTGTTGACTGGTACGGGCGGGGGAACCCCGCCCCTACGGCTGTTTCCTGTTAAGCTGTTCCCTGTTCCCTGTTCCCTGTTAACGGTTGAACAGGTTTAGGCGTGACATTTAATTGTCCGCCAAATTTTCGCAGTTCAAACAATTTAACCCCGATTTGGTATTCGTATTGGCTGAGAAGGCGGCCATAAATATATCCCGCTTTCCCATCTAAGAATCCTAATTGGATAATATAGAATAAAATAAACCGTAACAGAGGTTTAAAGGGTAAACGAACCCAAATTTTCTTTAAAAATCGTTTGCGTTTAACCGCATCTCCAAAGAAATTAGCACCAATCGTTTTACTATCATCAGCCCCCATTAAAATATTGTAATAAACTCGTGCTTCCCAGTTAGAATAACGGTTATGACGTTCAATCCAGTGGAATAAATCTCGAAAATCTTCATGAAGCATATCATTTTTGAGATATCCCACTTGACCCGAAGACATGACAACGTGTTCATGAACTTCATTATCTCCGGTATTGGGAACATCTTCGGTTTGTAAGTTTTCATACCGTCCCAATTTGTGTTTAAATAAACGTAAATTCCAGTCAGGATATTTGCCTCCGTGACGAATCCAAGTCCCTAAAAAGAACACCCGACGATTAATATAATATCCCGTATATTCCGGGTTTTTAATCATTTCAGCAATTTCATCCCAAGATTCGGGAGTAATCCGTTCATCACAATCTACAATTAACACCCATTCATTTCTAAAGGGTAAAGTTTCTAATGACCAATTCTTCTTTTTCGGCCATCCCCCTTTGAAATAAAATTGGACAACTTTGGCATCATAATTCTCGGCGATTTCCACACTGCGATCGCTACTTTGGGAATCGACAACAAAAATCTCATCGGCTCTGGCGACACTGGATAAACAGGCGGGTAAATTGGCTTGCTCATTCTTAGCAGGAATTAGCACAGAAATGGGAAGTTTGGATGCGTTAGAGTTCATAGTTAAACTTAAAAATAGATCAAGGAATTGAACAGCCAAAAGTATTGAGGAATTGACCCCGATTGCAATTTATTTTTGAGAATTCTCTGGTTTAGATTCAGAATGAACCAAACCCGAAATTGCAGCACCCAAATAGCCAATTTGACCGTAAGCATACACGAAATTATCAAATCGTAAGGCAGGATTACCAAAATATTTAATAGTTTTGTACAACCCTCGGATAATGCGTTCCCCTCCTCGTCCCAGTTGCACAATGCCATCGCGCCCTGCTAACTGTTCCCGATAACATTCGCTAATGCCTTGCCACCATCCCCGCTCCATAAACCAAGCTCGGTTGATCCGTTCCGGTGCAACATGGTGGGCGACTAAGGCTTCAGGAATATAAGCGACTTGCCAACCTTGTTTGAGTGCGAGTTCAGTCATCTGTAATTCTTCATTAGATAATAACCTTTTTCCCACCCGACCTAAATTGATATCAAAACCGCCAATGTTCTCTAAGAAACTGCGACGGATGGAATAATTTAACCCTCTGGGGGTCAAACTCGGATTTTTAATTTCAACCCACTGGTCTCCCAAATCATACGCACCTAGATTTTTGGCTAAATTATCAGACAACCAAGGTGGGGGAGTGATCCCTTCTGGCCAAATCAATGTGACTTTCCCTCCAGCGATCGCCAGTTTCGGATGATTTTCATAAGCTGAATATAACACTCTTAACCATTGAGGCGTGGCAATGGCATCGTCATCTAAATAAGCGATAATCGGGCTTTGGGAGTTTTTCGCACCTGTATTTCGAGCAATAGATAACCCCGTTACGGGTTCATAAATATATCGGAGTTTAGGATGGGGAAGACGTGCTTCAACGACTTGACGGGTTCCATCCGTTGAAGCATTATCAACAACAATAATTTCAAAATCCGTAAAATCTTGTTGTAGTAAACTATCAATTGCTAAACCTAAATATTGTTCTCGATTGTGAGTACAAATAATCGCAGAAATTAGGAATTGTGACATAGGAATTGAGAATTACGAATTACGAATTACGAATTGTGAAAGAAGCTAGTCGGTTAACTATTAACAGTCAACAGTCAACCGTCAACCGTCAACTATGTTAACAATTGTGCGATCGCTTTTACTAAATCTTCGGGCTCAATAGGTTTAGAAAGATGCTGTTGAAATCCCGCAGCCAAAGCACGCTGTTGATTAAATTCTCCGGTGTATGCGGTTAATGCGATCGCCGGAATTTGTCCACCCGCTTCTAAGGGACGTTGGCGAATTTTGTGCATTAACATATAACCATCCATACTGGGCATTCCAATATCACAAATTAACATCAGAGGTTGAAAGTCCTCCCAAACTCGTAAGGCTTCTATTGCCGAAGATACGATTAATAGTTTTGCCCCTAATGGTTCTAAAATAACTTGGATCAAGTCTCGCATATCCTCATCATCATCAACCACCAAAATTCGTAACGCTTTTAAATCCACCCTGGTTTCTTCGGTACACTTTGAAGTCGCACAGTGTCCACAACAGCTTTCCATCACAGGTAAACGCACCGTAAACGTTGTTCCTAACCCTTCCCCTGGACTTTCTACTTTAACCGTGCCCCCATGTAGTTCACACAAATGACGGACAATGGCTAACCCTAAGCCCAAACCCCCAGATTGTCGCCTTGTTGTGCTATCTTGCTGACGAAAATATTCAAAAACATGGGGTAAAAAGTTGGGATTAATCCCTTGTCCATTATCCTGAACTTGAATTTGAACATGATGACCCACTGATTCCAAATGTACTTGTATCCATCCGCCCTCCGGTGTGAACTTCACCGCATTGGAGAGCAGATTCCACACCACCTGCTGTAACCGTTCGTCATCTCCCCAAACATAACCAATATGGGGAGAAAATACGGTTTCAATTGTAATATTTTTCGCTTCTGCTGCTAATTGGACAGTTTCTAAGGCGGCTTCTACTGTTGCTTTCAGGGGAACCGTTGCCACATTCAATGCCATTTTACCCCGCAAAATTCGAGAAACATCTAACAAATCTTCAATTAGTTGGGCTTGTAATTTAGCATTGCGTTCAATTGTTTCTAAAGCCCGGTCTCTGGTACTCGCATCAAAGATTCGAGATCGGAGTAATTTTGTCCAACCTAAAATCGGATTCAATGGCGATCGCAATTCATGGGACAAAACCGTCAAAAATTCATCCTTAATTCGATTAGCATCCTGGGCTTGTTGGTACAGTTGAATATTATCCAAAGCCAAGGCTGCTCGATAAGCTAACTCCTCAGCAAAGCTTAAATCGGCTTCGGTATAGTGACGAGGAGATTGAGCCGTTAAACAGAAAGTCACCGCCCCCAATGTGCGACCACGAGCAATTAAAGGCATCGATATCCAAGAAGTGGGTGCAACGGTATGCAGAAATTCCACCTGTTCAGGAAGGGTTGTGATGGTTTCAATCCAATCTGGAGTAATATTCGGTAACAATAAAGGCTGACCACTGGCTAAGACCTCCGCAATCGGATGATTGCTATTAAGACTCAGAACCCAGTTTTGGCACTGACTCAGTTGTTGTTGTTTGCTCGGATCACCATGATAAACAGCTAACCTGCGTAAACTGCCATCAGTTCCCGCCACATCAAAGAAACAACAATCCGCAACTACAGGAACCAGCAATTGTGCCAAATTCATTAACGTTGTCCGAGAATTTAAAGAACTAACCAACACCGAACTCGCCATTGCTAATATCTGTTCTGACTGTTCCGCCCGTTTACGGGCTGTCAAATCCATCACGGTCATCCCCACCCCCAATACGCTGCCATTGGGTAAACACACGGGATAATAATTCACTAAACTATATTGGCAGGTGTTAACCTTAGCCGTTTCCAAATTCAGAGGTTGATTGAGTAAGGGTTGTTGCGTCTCAATCACCTGGCGTAAAACCGGAGTAATTTGATCGGCCCATTCCGATAAAACCTCTGTTAGTTGTCGTCCAATTAACTCACTCAAGGGTAAACCCTGGAGTTTGGCTAAAGCTTCATTTGCGTGCAGATACCGTAAATCATGATCTAAAAAGGCAATCCCAATCGGAGAACTCGACAACAACGCCTGTAATAGAGTTTCGCTGCGATGTAAAGCTAACTCCATTTGTTTACGTTCGGTAATATTCACCGCCGCACAGGTCACACCCACCACTTGCTCCTGTTCATTCAATAAGGGCTCCACCGTTAAATCAAAATAGAAGCCTTGACCCTGCTGACTGACCCAAACTTCCTCACGGGTTCCAATTCCTGTCTTTAAAACTCCCCCTTTAATCCGAGTCAATTTTTTAGCATCTTCAACGTTAAACAAATCCGTTTCTAACACACCAATAATGTCTTCATCGGGGGGATATTTTTGTTTCGGACAATTGTAGATCCAGGTATAACGCAAATCCTGATCTTGACTAAAGACGGTAATCGGAGAATTTTTTAACGCCACCCGTAACCGTTCTTCAGTCAGGCGCCATTTGGCTTCGCAGAGCCGTTGCTGTGTTAAATCGAGAACAAAAAAAATCCCATTCTCTAACTCTGGGGAAAAGGCAGCCCCACTGATTAAAATGGGAATCCGTCGTCCAGAGGCGTGTAGATATTCTTTCTCTAGGGGTTGACAAAAACCACTGGTGCGAATTTCGGCTAAGGCTTGTTGATCTAAACCTTGATATTCAGGGGGGGTTAAGGTTTGCCAGTTGAGATCACCTGCTTCTAATTGTCCCCGACTATAGCCCAACAGATTTAATAAGGCATCATTGGCTTCTGTAATCTGACCGGATTCTTCCCAAACTCCAATGCCAACGGCATTACATTCAAAAATCCGTCGCAAACGGGCTTCACTGTGTCGTAGACCGTCTTCGGTGTGTTTGCGTGGGGTGATATCTTGGAAATAAATTATCAATCCTTCTGGACAGGGATAGGCTTTGATTTCTAGCCAAATCTGTTGGGTTTGATCGAAGGCTTCCCAGGTAATAGCCTGTTGTAAAGGGATAGGGATTTCAGGTATTGCCATCAGGGGTAAGGTTTCCCACAAGATTTTCCCTTTTAAGGTTGAGGCGGATGTTTGTAGAATTCGAGCCGCCGCCGGATTAATATAAATCAGGTGTCCTTGTGGATCTAAGACGATAAACCCATCGGTAATACTGTCGAGAATATTGATCACATCTGAGGCTATAGCCCCGAATTCCGTAGATTTTCCTTGACTTTTTTGACGTTGCCAAGTTCTGTGGGTAAAAGGTTCTTTTGCTGTTTCCGTTTGCGGTTGAGGGGATTTTGAGATGACGGACTCCGCACCATCCATCATCGTTGCTAAAACGCCAGCCACTCGCCCGGTTTCATCCCAAATCGGACTATAAAAGATGATGAAATCATCCTTCTCCCCATATCTGCGAGTATCTTTCAAAACCCGAAGCGATTGATGCCATTGCGGTTGACCCGTTTGAAACACCCGTTGAATTTCTGGACTTCTTTGTTCGGGGAGGATAGACCGACAAACCCGTATCGATTGTCCCAAGGCTTGCGGATGTTGGCTGGGTTTCAACAAGCAACGGTAAGCATCGTTATAAATCTGAATCCAGTCTTGTCCCCAAATTAATAACATGGGACAATCGGATTTTAAGAGGGTTCTGACCGCCGTGCGGAGGCTTCCGGGCCAGGTTTCCATGGCTCCGACAGAGGTTTGTGACCAATGGTATGCAGAAATTAAAGCCCCCATTTCCCCACTATTTACCAATATCTCCTCTAGGTCAGAGGGTGCGGGTTCACCAATAGGGTTAGTTTCTGGTTGGCTCAAAGATGGTGTCATTCTAATGTTATTTGCAGAACGGTATTTCCAAATGGGATAGAAACAGGTCGAGAAGGGGAGGGGGGAGAGGCAGGGGAAATCATTGATTTCTGTCAACCGTCAACCGTCAACTGTCAACAGTCCCAATAAACATCCCCCTATAGAAATAAAAATAAAATTAATACCCGTTATTATTCGTCTCTCTTAGGATAGAAATTTCTCAAAATTGAAGCCCGATTTTTAACTAGCCTAACCGGAAAACCTGATTATTATGTTCTGTCAAAAGATAGATGCAATCAATGTCAAAATCGAGAAGATAAAATTAGGGGTTAGCCTGGAAACTTGGATCTGGGGATCAACTCCCCAATGACAATTGAGTGTGAAGGGATGATGGATCAAGCCAGAAAGGAGGTTATGTGGTTAGTAGCAGAACGGTGTGGCGATTACTCAAAGAAACCTATCAAGAATGGAGTCAAGATAATGCTTCTCAATTGGCTGCTGCTTTAGCCTATTATACGGTGTTTTCTTTAGCCCCTTTATTAGTGATTGTTGTAGCAATTGCAGGATTTTTCTTAGGGGAAGAAGCAGCACGGGGGGAATTAGTCGGACAAATTCAAGGGTTAGTAGGGAAAGAAGGAGCAACAGTGATTCAAACGGCTTTAGAAAATGCCCATCGTCCAGGTCAAGGAAATGGAATTTTAGCGTCACTACTGAGTATAGGCTTTTTGATTTTTGGGGCATCGGGGGTATTTATTCAATTACAAGATTCGTTAAATACCATTTGGAATATTTCGGCTAAACCGACGAATGCAGTGGGCAGTTTTGTCAGAAAACGGGCGTTATCTTTTGCTGCTGTGATTAGTATTGGATTTTTATTATTAGTTTCGTTAACGGTTAGTGCGGTATTAACAGGATTAAGTCGATATGCGAGTGAACTTTTACCGGGAGTAGATGGTTTTTGGCACTTGCTAAATTTTGTTGTTTCTTTGGGGGTAACAACGTTATTATTTGCTTTAATTTTTAAATATTTACCGGATGTTATTATTACTTGGAATGATGTTTTAATCGGAGCAATCATTACGGCTTTACTCTTTACTGTGGGTAAATCCTTAATCGGAATGTATTTAGGAAGTAGTAGTTTTAGTTCAACTTATGGTGCGGCGGGTTCATTAGTTATTTTTCTAACTTGGATTTATTATTCAGTCCAAATTCTATTTTTTGGAGCCGAATTTACTCAAGTTTATACCCGTCATTATGGTTCTAATATTATACCCGATCGCCATGCCGAATTGAAAACTAAATAGACAAATTAACAGGCAATTGGGAACGGGTAAATAGAGATATTTTCAGTATTCTTCCTAAGATTTGGACTGATGGGAACTAACTCGACTTAACAACCATAAACTTACCGCCATTCCCACTAATTCTGCTCCCATTGCATTCACCATCGCTTGAATTGTAACCATATTAAACGGGGTGACAATAGAGCCGGGATCAAAAACAGTTGTTCCTGCAATCGGACTAAACATTTTAGACGCACCTGGGGGTAAGGTAAGCAGTCTATAGAGTAAGGTGCCGACAATCGAGAAACCTATTAAAATAATACAACTCATTCCAACTAAATTAATTACAATTCCCAGCCATAAGGCGTGAATAACTTCTGCTTTAGCGGGTCGTTGATTGGGATCTTCTAATTTACTGCCAATTCGAGTATATTGGAAACACCAATACATTGTAAAAATTAAAGCAAATAAACAGGCATATCCTAAAACAATATCTAAGGCAGAATTTTGAGCGTTAGAAGGAACAGAAGGTCTTAAAAATAGGACAAAAATCAACAGAAATATCGGAATAATTCCTAATAGAGATTGTATCCAAAATCCAACCCAACCCAACCGCCGGAAATCTTGAGCAATTTCCCGAATATTAGGAGATCCCGATTCATAATTATCTTGAGAATCAATCATCTTTTTTTCCTTAATTTCAAATAAAATATTAGTTTCGAGCATTAGGTTTCCGAGTTCAAAGTATCAATTATTTCCTCCTCCCTCCCCTACTCCTCCTGCTCCTTCTGTTCCCTGTTCCCTGTTCCCTGTTCCCTCTGATCCCCATTGATCTAATAAATCAGTGAGTAAAAGTTCTTCAATCCAAGTTTTGCTCACCACTGTTAAGGGTAAGGCTAAAACTAAACCTAACACCCCAAAAAAGGAGGCAAAAAAGATTTGAGCCGTTAAGGTAATCGCGGGTAACAAATCAACTTGTTTTTGCATGACCAGAGGACTAAACCAATAGCTCTCTAAGTTTTGAATAATAACGTATAGGATAATGACTGCCAAGGCTTTCCAAGGGGTATCTAATAACGCAACAGAAACGGGAAAAATCACACTGGCTGTCGGCCCAATATTCGGAACAAAGTTAAACATTCCCGCTAATAGCGCATGGGCAAATACAAACGGAATCCCCAAAATTAGCAGACCGATAGCACTCAATATTGCCACAAAAGTAGAGGTAATAACAATCCCTCCCATCCATTGCAATAAAGTTGTTTCACATTTGGATAAAATGTAATCGGCTCGATGACGATAAAACGAGGGAAATAAACGTACCAATCCCCGACGATAGGAGGAGGGATCAGCTAATAACATCAAGGCAAATATTAATAGTAATAGAAACTGTAAAAAGTTGCCAATCGAGTTAGAAAAGAAGGCAAAGAAATTTCCCAATAGCTTTTGAGCGAAAGGCCCAGCTTGTGCTGCTAGTTGGGTGACATTCGGAAGCTCAACATTCAGGTCAGGAAGCCAACTGGGGGGATTTTTAGCCAGACCGTTCAGCCAAATCAGTAATTTATCGTACCCCACAGGAACCAATTTGATCAGTTCTTGAAACTGGTCTAAAAACGGAGGCAAAACCACACTAATTAACACTGCACCCATCACCACAATTAAGGCGAGTGATAACAAAACGGCACGTCCGCGCTTCAGTCCAAATCGTTGTATCCGTCGTACTAAACTGTTAACCGCAATGGACAACACAACGGAGGTAAACAGAAGCAGTAGGATTTGCCGAAACTGCCACAGAATAATGAGGGCAATGACTAAACAAAGGAACCCGATCCAATCTGCCAGTTTCAAGATGTCAACTCCTGTTTTACGCTTGTTAATACCTTTTTTTTAACCCAATATCCCGCAATTGAAAGTAATGACGGCTTCCACACAGCAACAGAGGTTTAAGATGAAAAGTTAGAAATACAGATTTATACTCAATATGCTACAGCCTCAACTTTTGAATTGGGAATGTCGTGATACCCTCCATATTCATTCTGATGCCGTCAGAGTGATTGCCATGAGTTACGATGGTAAACTTCTGGCCAGTCGCAGTGATGATGCCACGTTGCAACTTTACAACTTGGAAACACCCTCTGCGCCGATGATTCTGGCTGATAACCTCTGCCGACAATATCCCGGTTATGGGTTAGTATTCAGTCCAAATTCTCCCATACTGGCGGTTGAATGCGATAAAAATATTCACCTTTGGAATGTGAGCACGCTTCAATATCAAGTATTGGACTTGGGGTTATCGGTTCCTATTTGTTCTTTAGCGTTTAGTCCCAATGGTAAACTTCTGGCTGCGGGGAGTTTTGATGGCTTCATTGGGTTTTGGGATTTAACGAAGGGTCAACCTCTCCCCCCGTTAAAAGCGCATTCTTTTCCAATTTGGTCATTGGCCTTTAGTCCTGATAGTTTATTTTTGGCCAGTGGTAGTGGGGATGGAACCGTGGGATTATGGAGTGTAAATGGCCAGCAGTCATTAGCGCTTTTGGTGGGTCATTCCTTTCCGGTTTGGTCGGTAGCTTTTAGTCCCGATGGTTTGACTCTCGCTACTGGAAGTGAAGACAAGACGATTAAACTCTGGTGGCTGGAAATTGGCCAGGAGTTAGCGACCCTGATGGGTCATTCGGCTTCTGTGCAGTCTCTAGCTTTCTCGACCGAAGGCAAAATTTTAGTGAGTGCGAGTAATGATGGCACGTTGAGGCTGTGGAAAATTAGCCCAGATTTGCAAGTGGGAGCGCTGTTAGAGCCGATTCAGATCCTCGCAGGTCATCAAGGTTCCGTTGGAACGGTTATCTATAGTCCTTCTGAACGTTTGATCGTCAGTGGGAGTACGGATGCAACTATTAAACTTTGGCGCAAAGGTTAACAGTTGACTGTTGACTGTTGACTGTTGACTGTTGACTGTTAGCAAACCTCCCTCTCCCCCTTCTTCCCCTGTTCCCTGTTCCCTGTTCCCTGTTCCCTGTTCCCTGTTCCCTGTTCCCTGTTCCCTGTTCCCTAATTCTAAGGCAAAGAATACCCTGTTTTTTGCTGAATAAAATCTAATATTTTAGAATAGGCTTCGGAATTGGTTTGAGGATTAATAATAATGGCTTCTTTACCATCAGGAAGCCAAAACATGATGCGTTTACTAGAATCAACAACAAAAGTATTAAGGCGATTCAAATCAACAATATATTCATGTCGATCATAAATAATCTTAATCCAATAGTGAGTTAAGGAATGGACAGTAATTTTTTGAATATAATCTAAAATATCTTCATAAGTTTGGGGGTTATTTTGATAATTAATAATAATAGGTTTACCATTAGCAGGCAACCACAAAGTAATCCGTTTGTTCAATCCCGATGCAAACGCACTAATACTATCGAGATCAATCAGATAAGTTTCTCGGTCATAATTCATTTTGATCCAGTACGCCACAAAACCTCCTCAGACCTGTGAATCCTTACTAAGACTCAACTCGCTTCCTGAATAAATTCTATAAACAGACCAGAGGACAATCATCACTCACCCATTCCCTCTGATCATAGAATGATGATTGATCGGGTGGGATGAAAATTTCCCCTGAAATTAGAAATTGATGCCCCTGGTCTTCTTTTCTAACTGAATTGACAATTTTAGGAAACTTTAGCCGGAGAATTAAACACCAGAAGTGGAACGTAATTCAGTCGGGTCTAATCGTCCGTTGATGGGTTCAGTCATTGCAGTTTGGGTTTTTTTTAATAACTGGGTTGCGGCTTCAACAAACCCTTGAAACAGAGGGTGAGGACTATTGGGTCGGGATTGAAATTCGGGGTGAAATTGAGTCGCCACAAAGAAAGGATGGTTGGGTAATTCAATAATTTCGACTAAACGACCATCGGGGGATGTTCCACTAATGGTATAGCCCGATTCTAAGAATAATGTACGATAGGCATTATTGAATTCATAACGATGGCGATGGCGTTCATAAACCACTTCCTGCTGATAGAGTTTAAACGCTAAAGTATCCGGTTGTAAACGACAGGGATATAAGCCTAAACGCATGGTTCCCCCTAAGTCTACAACATCCTGCTGTTCCGGTAATAAATTAATCACAGGATTTGGAGTTTCTGGGTCAAATTCAGCACTATGCGCTCGTTCAAGTCTAGCAATATGACGGGCCCATTCAATCACTGAACATTGCATTCCTAAACATAATCCCAGGAAGGGGATTTTTTGTTCTCGTGCATATTCAATTGCTGAAATTTTACCGTCCGTTCCACGTTGTCCAAATCCACCCGGAACGACAATTCCTTGCACATTTTTAAGATAATTTTCAGGATTATTTCCTTCAATATCTTCCGAGTTAATCCATTCTAAATGGAGTTCTGCACCCACTTGAACAGCCGCATGATGGAGGGCTTCTACAACGGATAGATAGGCATCAGTTAACTGCACATATTTCCCCACAATGGCAATCGTAATTTTAGGGTGGGGGAGGGGACATTTTGTATTGTGATCCCGATGATAGAGCCGATCAACTAAAGTTTGCCATGCTGTTAAATTCGGTTGTCGTTGTTCCAATTGTAACAGTTTTAAGCTTTGTTCGGCAAGTCCTTCTTGCTCTAAGAGTAAGGGAACTTCATAGATACTATTAGCATCCTGGGAGGTAATCACACAATCTGCTTCTACATCACAAAATCCGGCAATTTTTTCTTTAATTCCTAAAGGAATTTGGCGATCGCAACGACAAACTAAAATATCAGGTTGAATCCCAATGGATCGTAATTCTTTAACCGAATGTTGAGTCGGTTTTGTTTTCATTTCCCCCGCCGCACCAATCCAAGGAATTAAAGTAACGTGTAAATAAATTACATTTTTGCGTCCAACATCCTTACGAAATTGACGAATTGCTTCTAAGAAAGGTAAGGATTCAATATCGCCAACAGTTCCTCCAACTTCGGTAATTACAACATCTGGATTAGTATTTTTTGCCACTCGATGAATGCGTTCTTTGCATTCATTGGTAATATGAGGAATCACTTGCACAGTTCCTCCTTGATAGTCTCCCCGACGTTCTTTATTAATTACCGCTTGATAAATTCCGCCAGCCGTGACACTATTAAGACGGGACATAGAGGTATCAGTAAAGCGTTCATAGTGTCCTAGGTCTAAGTCGGTTTCCGCACCATCTTGGGTGACAAAGACTTCGCCGTGTTGAAACGGACTCATAGTTCCAGGGTCAACATTAATATAGGGATCAAGCTTCAGAATGGATACGGAATAGTCCCGTGACTTCAGCAGGCGCCCTAAACTAGCAGCAACAATTCCTTTACCAATACTGGATACCACTCCACCCGTTATAAAAACAAACTTAGTCATAAAAATTACCTGGCCGCCTCTAATACTTTATCAATTGTGCCATAAGCCCTTCCAGAAATTGAGATAAACTCAGAAATTCAAAAGTTCCCACCACTTAAGTTAATACAAACTTGGACTAAATTTACGCTTTTAAACTAGACTTAGATCTAGTAGAATTAACGGAGAACTTGAACGATCATAATTACTAAGATTTTAGATCTCAGCTAAAAACGTTATGCTAAAATATTTCAAACTGTGACTAACCCCAGAGAACCAAATAGGATTGAGCCAGATTTGACTTGCAAATTCAAAATTGCTCTCATATTACAATCCAATCTACTATGGCTGTTTTTACCTCTTTGATCCCTTTCGGATTAGATTTTATCACTCCGAGTAACTTGCTGAACTTTTCGTCAAGTTCTGAAGCCTTTACAGAAATTTTATTCATTGATTCCAATGTCACCGATTATCAGTATCTACTATCAGGAATTAAACCGGGAATTTATCCGGTATTGCTGAAAAATGAAACCGATGGTATTGTTCAAATTGGTGAACATCTGAGTCGGTTTGAAAATTTAGAAGCGATTCATTTAGTTTGTCATGGTAGTCCCGGAGAAATTTATCTCGGAAATACAACCTTAAATTTATCCAATTTATCAATTTATCTACAATCTCTTCAACAGTGGTCTAAAGCGTTACATCCTAAAGCAAATTTATTAATTTATAGTTGTGAAGTCGCCGACGGTTGGCAAGGAAAAGCCTTTGTTAAAGCCTTAAGTCAAATCACCCAAACTCAGGTTGCTGCTACAACAGAAAAACTGGGTCAAGGCTATTGGGATTTTACCGTTACAACCGGAAAAATTAATACTGAACTTGCCTTTAAACCGAGAATTCTAAATAATTATAATCATCAATTAGCCTTTTCAATTACTGCCAATAATAATTCCCAAGACCTCCTCAATAATCTCCTGGGAAATACAAGCGGTTTAAGTAATTTTAACTTGGAAATTACAGGAGATTCTAGTGCTGTTGGTCTGTTTCAAGATGATCCTTTTGGTTTAACGTCAGGGATTGTTTTAAGTACCGGAAATGCGGTAGAAATTCCCGGTGTTAATACCGCTTCTGACTTTACTGATTTTGGTGATCTAGGTGCGGATTTGAATACCGACTTAGGAAATCCTGGTATTGATGGAGATGCAATTACTTTAACAATTACCTTTGATGCTAATGCAACAGCCAAGCAATTATTCTTTCAATATGTCTTTGGTTCAGAAGAATTTGTAGAATATGGAGGAGATATTTTTAATGATTCCTTTGAACTGTTATTAAATGGAAATAATCTCGCTCAACTCAGTGATGGTCAAACCGTTACTATTAATAATTTAGTTCCCAATGGCAATGACTCAACAGTCTTTCATCCTGATTATATCAACAATCCTAAAAACCCAGATACCCTAACTAAATTAGATGGATATACAAAGGTTTTAACCTTTTCCGGTAACATAATTCCCAATAGCAAAAATACCTTAACAATTCAGATTCAAGATGTCTCTGATGGCTCATTAGATTCGGCTGTTTTCCTCAAAAGCGGTGCATTAGGAACTGTTTTACCCACCGATACAACACCATCCGTTAGTTTCTCTCAACCCACTTATCAAATTAATGAAAATGGCAGTTTAATCGGTTCAGAAATTACTATTAACCGCAGTGGAGATGCAACTCAACCCGCCAGTGTTGATGTAATTTTAACCGATGGAACTGCCACTGGAGGCCCAGCCCTAAATCTAGGAATTGACTATAATAATACTCCGATTTCTGTTAATTTTGTCGCCAATCAAACCACAGCCACCCTCAACATTCCCATTAATGCCGATAACAATATTGAACCCACAGAAACCGTTAATTTAGCCTTAGCAAATCCCAGTAACGGGATTAGTATTGGTTCTCAATCTACTGCGGTTTTAGATATTGTTGAACCCAATATAACTTTACCTGTAGTTAATCTCAGTATTAGCCCAACTTCCCTGACAGAAACCGAAACTTTAACCGTATCGGCATTTTTATCGACGGTTACAAATCAGGCTGTTAGTATTTATTTAGGATTTCTAGGAACAGCCACAAAAGATCTTGATTATACCGTCTCATCTGATGTTATTGTGATTCCGGCTGGGTCAACCATTGGAAGTATAACCTTAACCACAATTAATGATAATTTACTCGAAGACAATGAAAGCATTATTATAGATTTATCCAGTTTAAATAATGCTACAGCCATCGGGGTTCAACAGGTTGTTTCCCAACTGATTAATAATCCTAATTCTTCTCCCTCTCCCACGCCCGAACCCACACCCGAACCCACGCCCGAACCCACACCCGAACCCACGCCCGAACCCACACCCGAACCCACACCCGAACCCATTTCTAATATTACCTTAGATCTAAATCCCGACTGTAGTTGTGATTCCTTAAAGCCGCCAACTATTAATAATATTATTCCCAACACAGTTGAAGATACAATTAATGGCCGTGATGGCAATGATCAATTACAAGGAGATGAAAGAAAGAATGCCTTATTTGGTGGGCTAGGAAGTGATGAAGTTTATGGAAAAGATGGGGATGATAATGTTTATGGGGGTCAAGGAATTAATACGGCTACGGGTAAACCCAATGAAACAGATGTACTATTTGGAAATCAAGGATTAGATTATGTTAACGCCAGTGAAGGTGCAGATAAACTCTATGGCGGTAAAGATAACGATGCTATTTTTGGGGGGAAAAATAACGATCTGATTTATGGAGATTTAGGAAATGATACCCTCATAGGAGACTTAGGAGATGATACCGTCATTGGTGATACCACCGAACCCCAATTTGAGAACCCCCCCGGACAGGATTTATTATTCGGAGGAGAAGGGGATGATATGATGTTTGGAAATGGGAATAATGACACCCTAAGTGGAGGTTTAGGAAGTGATAAACTTAATGCAGGGAAAGGAGATGATCAAGTTTTTGGGGATGAAGATGCCGATGAAATTTATGGAGATTTAGGACAAGATACCCTCTGTGGAGGAGATGAAAACGACACCATTTATGGCGGAACTGCAACGAAAACCATTGTTAACAATGGGGAAGATAATGACGAATTATGTGGCGGAAATGGGGATGATCTTCTCAGTGGAAATGAAGGACAGGATATTATTCATGGAGAAGCCGGAAATGATACCTTGCATGGGGGATCTGATGGAGATACATTAATAGGTGGAGAAGGAAGCGATCGCATTTTTGGGGATAGTGGTGATGATATTCTATGGGGAGGAAATGGCAATAATACTTTAACGGGAGGTCAAGGAAAAGATTTGTTTTTAATTGAGTTACAAGGTCAACAAATTATTACCGATTTTACCCAGGGTCAAGATGTTTTAGTTCTCACAACCGGATTAACTTTTGAACAATTGAATTTTACCCTTAATAATGGCGCATTACAGATTCAAAATCAAGGTCAAACCCTGGCTATATTAATAGGAACTCCTGCAATTAATCAAAGTGATTTTGTTCTGGCTTCTTAAAAGTGTGGAACAGGCAACATGAGATGTTCAGTGGGGTGTCAGGGATTTCTAAGGATCTAATATAAAGTTTAGTTAAAAGTTTTAGCAAAATATGAAGTCCCCCGACTTTCGCAATATCCCTGTTGTTTAACTCCCGTAAGGGTTTAGACACTTTAACAGTCTAATTCTTGTCCGCAAGGGACTTGATCAGAACTTGGTACAATGCAACGAGAGTTAATTAGTTTTAGAATTCTGAACCCTTAAATTTCTATGACAACTGCAACAGCATATCCTAACGCCCCTGATCTATCCACTGATGATTATGTCGTCATTGGTTTAGCAACCTGTTTTATTAAAGAAGATGGGGAAGTTCATCAAGTTCAAGTGGTTGAGCCCATTCCCTCGGCGGCTTTAGAAGCCATTTTGAAAGGAGTTCCTACATCCTATTCAATCGCTTATGCTGTAACATTGGGTTCTATTTTAAGTAATGGAGAAGCTAAAATCCCCCCAGAATTGGCAACAGATGCCCATTTTTGTGAAAATTTTACCGATCGCGCGATCGCAGCAACTCGCACCTACCATAATCGCCCCCAAGCCCAAACTCATATTCCATTAGGAACAACATTTAAAGAATTTAATTACTCCCTAGAACGAAAACGGGTTTTAAATTCTGAGCGAATGATTCGGACTGAAGATAACGTTAAACAACACGCTTATACTCACCAAGTTCTTTAATTTTAGGGAAATTTAAGTTAGGGCGATATCCGTTGACATCCGCCTAGGGTCAAGGATATCGCCTCAATCTTTAATTATTTTGATTGTCCTGTTGTTGGGTTTCTTGTAACGCTTGAATTTGTTCAACCGTTAACTCTGTTGTTTGGGAAATCTGTTCTAAACTCATCCCCATTTGAAGTAATAAAATTGCAACTTGTCGCAGTGCTTCAGCCCGACCTTCAGTAAACCCTTCAGCCCGACCTTGTTCTTTACCTCGTCGCAAAATTTCTTGATACATGGTTGATTCTTGCATAATATCACTCCTAATAATCCGTTGAATGACATTGGTTTCTAATACTAATCCGGCGAGAATTGAAGATGCGGCGATCAGATTACTTTGAACACGCCGATCTGCAATTTGTTCAACGACTTGGGAGACTTGAGTTAATACCTGTGCGGGATCATTAGTTTGACTTAATACCGCAAAGGGTAATAACCCAGGAACTCTCAAAAATTCCTCTGTAGGCTGTTCCCAGAGACGAATGACTTCAAATTCATGGGAGGTTTTTTCGAGTCTAAAGGTATTTTGTTGAACTAAGGGGGAGTTAGTTCGTTGTAAATAAATCACCACTTGACGCATCACCTTTTGGGGAAACCGTCGATAGACCCTTACTCGATAATCTAACATCCGAAAGGGCATCATGGCATCCGGTTGAGTTTGAAATTCCGTATGCAATACTAACTCATCGGATTGTAGTAAAATTAATGAATCTGCCCGAATCGGTTCTAAGGATAACTCCGTTGGACTCAGTTGTGTTAACTGAATGGGAGAACCCAATAACCAACTCGCTAAATCCTCAGAAAAATTCTCTGCGATAAATTTGCAGATATTATCAAACACGCTTGCCTTTCCTTCCCTCGTCTTGATAATTTAATGATAAACTTTTTAAGGAAGTTCTAAGCTTAAAAAAGGATAAACATCAATGTTAAAACTCTATGGTGGTGCTCGCAGTCGGGCTTCAATTGTGCAATGGTATTTAGAAGAAATCGAGGTTCCCTACGAGTTTATTCTATTAGATATGCAAGCCGGAGAACACCTAAAACCGGAATTCATGGCGATCAATCCGATTGGCAAAGTTCCCGCCATTGTTGAGGACGACTTTAAACTGTGGGAGTCGGGAGCAATTTTATTATATTTAGCTGAAAAACATGGCAAACTGCCTAATTCTGCTGAAGAAAAAGCCGAAATTTATCAATGGGTCTTATTTGGAAATGCTACGCTAGGAACGGGAATTTTTATAGAAGCAAATCGGGAAAAAGAAACTCCTCGTTTACTAAACCCTTTGAATGAAATTTTGACGAAACAGCCCTTTTTAATGGGGGATGAATTGAATGTTGCTGATATTGCAGTCGGTTCGCTTTTAGCTTATATTCCCTTAATGTTGCAGTTGGATTTAAGCCCCTATCCGGCTGTTTTAGAATATATTAAACGCTTAACAGAAAGACCTGCATTTCAAAAAACCATTGGCAGCAGAAAGTAATATTAACCCAACAGTGGCTATCAGCGTTGAGTTAGAAATAGCGGGAAGTTAAACCCTAAATTGAGTAAACCTCCACAATTTTCCAGCTTAACGCTGATAGCTGAAACTGGTTTTTTTTATTTGAATCCCACAGAGGCTTGCCAAACAAAAGCCAACAACAGGAAAAAGACAGGGATAACAGGCAGAATGTCAACGACAGGGCTAAAAATGGAGTAAGCTTCGGGTAGCTTTGCTAACAGCAGTGCTGCTTCCATGAATTAATATACCTCTCTAAAAATTATGTGGGCGAATTTTAACGTATTTTACCACGCCCGGTCATGGGAACTTACGAATTTTATAGAGAAGGGAACAGGGAACAGGGAACAGGGAACAGGGAATGAAGTTAGTCGCTCAACCGTCAACAGCCAACAGCCAACAGCCAACAATTAACCCTCTATCTTGGCAATTGAAACATGAAATTCCATCTGGGAGGTGGCACCACTACCCCGAAATGTCCCTTTAATGGGGACGGCGTGGCGGGGAATGGCTGTGGCGACTAAGGGAATATGGCGATCGCTAATGGCCAATCCTTGAGTCGGATCATACCCTCGCCATCCCGCACCGGGTAAATAAACTTCGGCCCAAGCGTGTAAATCCCGTTTTTCTCGGTTTAAATTCCCTTCTTGATATCCACTCACAAAACGAGTCGCTAAATTCATCATCCGACACGCTTCCATAAATATAACGGTTAAATCTCGACAGGAACCAAACTGTTGTGTCCAAGTGATACCGGGTGGTAGGGGACGACCTTGGGGGCGAATAATATGTTGACAAGTATCATGAATTTTTTGATTTAATTCACTTAAAAAATTGAGAGTTTGTCCCTGAGTTTTATGCCAAATTTCTTGAGCAAGTTGGGTAATAATTGGATCAGGAAGTTTTTGTAAATAAGGTTGTAAATGACTCAAAATAGGAGCCGGATATTCTACAACAGGTAACTCCATTGCCCAAGGTTCTAATAAATAATGAAAGGGGTTAGTACAATGGGTTTCGACTTGGGAATTGACTTTAATTTTTAATTCTTCAGTGGGTTTGGAAAACCAAATCTTGATGATGTCATTTCCGTCTAATCCCAAGCAATTTGATAACCCTAGAGGCTGGGGAAAAACCTCTAAAGAAAACTCTTGTACGCTTTGAAAAGCATCAGAACGGGGACGTAACTGAATCAAATGGGGATCTAAAGCAACAGGTTGGCTGTAAGTGTAATGGGTAAGGTGAGTAATATTATAGATCATGAACTCGTTTGAGTTTGGCTTAATACTAGGGGACTGGCAACAGGTTTAAGGGCAAAAAAGGCTTCAAAAATTCGTTCGCCTACGCGATTCATTCGATGTTGTAAATCATCGAGAAATTCATGAATTCCATCTTGCATAATTTCTTCAATTGTGGTATAATCCAGTTCAGAACGTAATCGCCCTAACTCCCGTTCGGCGGGGTTTTCCCAAGTTCCGGGGCTGGTTCCAGTAATACATTGTAGCGATCGCTCTGCCTGTAATAAACAATATTCAATTGAGCGCGGAAATTCCCGATCTAAAATTAGAAATTCCACCACCCTAGACGGTGTAATTCGGTGTTGTTTGCGTTTGCGATACATTTCATAAGCACTAGCTGATTTTAACAAAGAAATCCACTGAATTTCATCAATAGTTGTTCCCACATCCTGCACTGAAGGCAATAAAATATAATACTTCACATCTAAAATTCGAGACGTTTTATCCGCCCGTTCTAATAATCTCCCCATGTTGCCAAAATGCCAGCCTTCATTATGAGACATAGTAGCATCCATGACTCCCGCAAATTGATGTCCGCGCATTTTCACTTGATAGAAGAAATCCGAGAGTTGATAGTAACTTTCTCCCACCGCCGCATCTCGAACCATCAGATAAAATTCGTTGACTTGTTCCCACATTTCGGAGGAGATTACCTCTCGAACAGAACGGGCATTTTCACGCGCTGCCCGTAAACAAGATAAAATAGAATTCGGATAATTACTATCAAAGGTTAAAAATCGGATCACATTTTCTTCTGTTGCTTCTCCATACCGTTCTTTAAACACCTCTAAATCCCCCGTTGTGACAACAATCGGTTTCCACTGTTGTTGAACACCAGAGGGAGAATCTAGCAACAAATTTTGATTCACATCAATAAAACGAGCAATATTTTCCGCCCGTTCGACATAACGATTTAACCAATAAATAGAATCTGCAACGCGGCTTAACATATTGATAATTGTTGACGGTTGATAGTTGACTGTTGGCTGTTGACGGTTGAGTTTTTATTCACATAAAACCCAAGTATCCTTACTTCCACCTCCTTGAGAAGAATTAACCACTAATGACCCTTTTTTCATCGCCACACGGGTTAATCCTCCTGGATGAACGTAGATATCCTCACCATATAAAATATAGGGTCTTAAATCAACGTGACATCCTTCAAAAGTATCCCCTAATAAAGTCGGAACCCGTGATAAAGATAGCGTTGGCTGGGCGATATAATTTCGAGGATTCGCTTTAATTTTTTCGGCAAATTCTAGGCGTTCTGCTTCTGTCGATTGAGTTCCCACTAACATCCCATAACCTCCCGCTTCATTGGCGGCTTTAACAACTAATTGGTCAAGGTTTGCTAACACATATTCTAGTTGTTTGGGTTCCCAACATAAATAAGTTGGAACATTGGATAAAATTTGTTCTTCTCCTAAATAATATTGAATCATTTGGGGAACATAAGCATAAATCACTTTATCATCCGCAATTCCCGTTCCTAACGCATTCGCCAGCGCAACTCGACCATTTCGATACACTTCCGTTAACCCTGGAACCCCTAACATGGATTCAGGATTAAAGGCTAATGGGTCAATAAAAGTATCATCAATTCGACGATAAATGACATCGACCCGTTTTAAACCCTTAGTGGTTCGCATTTGCACATAGCCATCACTCACCACTAAATCCCGTCCTTCGACTAATTCTACACCCATTTGTTGGGCGAGAAAAGAGTGTTCAAAGTAGGCAGAATTATACATCCCCGGAGTTAATACAACAACGGTAGGGTTGCTAATATGATCCCCGACTAAATTCAGCAAAGCATCTAATAAATGACTGGGATATTCATCAACGGGTTGAATTCCTAATTTCGCAAAAATTTGAGGGAATGTTGTTTTCATCACCCGCCGATTTTCTAACACATAGGAAACCCCAGAAGGACAGCGTAAATTATCTTCGAGAACGTACCATTTTCCCTCTTTGTCTCTAACTAAAT
Source organism: Planktothrix serta PCC 8927 (assembly GCF_900010725.2). Classification (NCBI taxonomy): domain Bacteria; kingdom Bacillati; phylum Cyanobacteriota; class Cyanophyceae; order Oscillatoriales; family Microcoleaceae; genus Planktothrix; species Planktothrix serta. Next base: position 67,374 of record NZ_LR734874.1, read on the forward strand.
CCGTTCCCGTAATATGACACCAAATTCCTTTAGGGGGTTTTAATCCCATACAAGGTTTGAGAAATCCCTTAGAAGAATAGATTAATTCTTCAGGAATAATTTTATCTTTGATGATTTTCTGTTCTCCATAAATATCATCAATAAATAAATTCAACGTATGGATTCGTTGCTTTAATCCCTGTTCTAACCAAGCCCATTCTGAAGCGGAAACAATGCGGGGAATTAAGTCAAAAGGTAATATGCGTTCTGTCCCTTCACTATCACTATAGACATTAAAGGTCGCCCCCAATTTCATCATCGCCGTTTTAGCCGCTTCCTGTCGGATTTCTAAATCCCCTGGGGATAGAGAATTAATCCGATCAATTAACGCTGCTGCGTAGGGACGAGGTTGTCCTTTCGCAACAAAAAGTTCATCGTAGAATTCACCTGGATCGTAGGATTGAAATCGCACTGGCTTTTATCCTAATTGATTGCTATATCATTGACATATAAAAGTTTGAGAGACTCCTTAACTGTAGCTTCTGATACAAATCTACCAAACCCTTACTCCTAACTAGAAGTAGGACTGAGGGAATTAGGCGGGAATTTGGATCAAACCCTAAGTTTCTCTTTAACTCTTCCTAAAGACATCTTGTCTTCTTTTGAGAACATTATCTACAATAGACCTAACCTTATTATCAAACAATTGTGTCTTTCTAATCTAAAAACATAGTTAAGATTTTACCAACTTTTGTAATTTTATACCACAAGCATCAATGTTTAACAGTCACAGTCAGAAAAACCCGTTAAGTTACGAAGGAACTTATGCTTGTCCAATTTGTCGTTGTGGTCAAATTTCCAGCCTTACCTTGATGGAAGCTTTAGGGTGTGATGTTTGCCATCATATCTTTACGATTAACCTAGAAAAACAAAGTTTAAAAATGGCTGACCGAGAACCGGCTTTAATGTGGCACTGGACAGGAAAAACCTGGAAAGGTGAACATTTAGGCAATCTGGAACTCAGTTGGATTTATTGGATTATTGCCCTTAGTTTTGTTCTATTTCCTCCGAGTTTAATTGGTTTATCCGCGTTAATTTTTCCTCCTATTTCCGGTAGTGTTTGGAGTTGGTTTCCCCTAGCCTGGACAATATTATCCTTTTTAGTTCATCTGTTAATTCTATTATGGTTAATGGCGGAAGCCTATCAATTTCCAGTTTTATTATTTATCAGAACTCAATGCCAACGGCTAGTAAATCCCAGGAGGGGTAATTCATGAATTACCCCTCCTAAAATCATTTAGGATTGCTAGATTAGAATAGATTATCTCAAAAAGGCTCTTGAAGCTGGATAATAAAATAGGGCTTGAAATTTAGATTGTCGTTCGTGCATGGGTTCAGGTGCTTCATCCCATAAACTTTCATAGAAAAAGAACGAAAACCCTAATCCATTTTGACGCGCCGCTTGCACCTTAGCTTGAATTTGGGGCATGGCTACAGGTCGATTTCTTAACCCTGTTAAAATTCCTACTCCCGTCGGAATTTTGCGCTGTGCTTCTTTAATTTCTGGCTGAGTCATTTCTTTAACAAAACTGGGTAAATCTGGGCGATAAATCTGCACAATTAACTCATCAACTAGATTTTTTTTCACCCAACCCACCCAATCTTGCAGATGACGATTATAAGCAGTATAATAAGGATTAGGAGCAACCGAAAAAATCGCTTTAGGATTTTTAGCTTTCACTGCTTTATTCAGTTTTTCCACAAATTGAGTAATTTTATTGGCACGCCAACGCACCCAAGCTTCATCTTTAGGATTACTCGGAGGTAATGCTTTAGTCTCTTGTTGATACAACTTAATCGTATAGGAATCATAACCAAATTCAATGGGTAAACTCAAGTGATCATCAAACTGAATCCCATCGGCTTGATATTGGGTCATGACTTCCAAAACTAAATTTGTAATTAATTGTTGTACCTCTGGATGAAACGGATTTAACCAAACCACTTCTCCAGCGACCCCTTCCCAGGTTTGACTTCCATCTTGGCGGTTTGTTAACCACTTGGGATGATTTAACACTAATTCCGACGACGGTGGAGCCATAAACCCAAATTCAAACCAAGGAATCACTAACAACCCTTTTTGATGACTTTGGGTGATTAAATCTGCTAAAATATCCTGTCCTTGTAACCCCCGACGAATAAACGGTTGAAACCCCCCCGCTTGAGCCACTCCACTCGGATAAAACACATAACCAGAATTCCAAACTACCGGATAAATAGTATTAAAATTTAATCGCGCCAGATGGTTGACAGCTTCCTGTAATTTAAGATGATCTCTGACAATATCGGTGTCATTGGTTGTCATCCAAACTCCCCGAATTTCCTGAACAGGTTGGGACGGAATTGTGATACCGGGATAAGTCGAGAATGCAACCGTCAACAAGATTCCCAAAACCATCAGAGAAATGGATTTTAGGGTTTGTTTTGTATATTTAGAAAAAAGATATCGCCACGAACTTTTCGCCATGAAACCCAATTGTATAAGTGTAAAGAAGAAATCAGCAATTCACCGAGGAATCCTGTATTTTTAGAATATTTTAATAATCTATCAAATTTTGCTGACCTTCTAACAATTTAAGCAAAATATTTATCAGTCGAAGTTTTTGAGATTGTTACCGTTTTAATCTTTCCCGTAACTTCTCGGTGAAATACCGCTTTGATTCCACCAATTTTAGGAAGTTTTAGGTGTTCACCGTTAACAGTAACACTTTGGGGATACTGAATTGATTGCTTGTGATGTTTAGATTTAAAATTGGGAAATTTAGCTCG